>CAYVDZ010000020.1:4428-18187 GCA_964450575.1 uncultured Opitutus sp. | reverse complement strand
TTCGCCGAACAAGGGCGGTTAAGGATAACCGCCCCTACCTATTGGTCCGGAGTTGACCCAAAAAGCTGCGGCACAACCCGGCAATCTCCGCCACATTCTCCACCATCATGCCGTGCCCGCAGTCAGCCGTCACCAGCGTCGCATTCGCCAGCGCCGGCATCACCGCGTCGCGCTGGTACGTTAATCCATATACGGGATCATGCGCCCCCGCCACGACCAGGGCGGGAGTGTCTATAACGCGAATGTGATCCGATAGGTCGGTCCACATTGCGATCTCGCAAACGGCCTCGTGCGCCCACACCGGGGTGCGCTTGAACTGCTGGGCCCACGCGGTGACGACGACGTCACCGTCGGGCCGGAACCAGCCGCGAAAGCATTCGACGAGAAACGCGAGATCCTGCGCCCGATTGAGAATTCCCGCGGCGGCTTCGCGTTCGAACGGGACCTGCCCCGGCCCCACGGAGCCCAACAACACCAGTCCAGCCACTCGCGTCGGGACGAGCGACGCGACCTTCAGCGCCACCTTGCCTCCGAAACTATGTCCAATCAGCGCGAATCGCCTGGCGCCAATCGCATCTGCCAGCTGCACCACATCCCGCGCGAGGCGCTGATTGGTGAACTCGGAAGGCTTTGCCTCCGACTCACCATGGCCGCGAAAATCGAGCGCTACGACTTGATATAACATTTCATCCAGAGCGCCCGCCAGCGCGTTGTAGTTGGCCGCACACCCTCCCATGAAATGCAGACAAATGACCGCCACGGAGCCGGAGCCTCGCGTCGTATAGTGTAATGCTACGCCGTCGTCAGTGGTGAGCTGGGGCATTTAAAGCACCGATTCTGCCGCCGCGCGGACGGCGGCGGTGCGATTATCGACGTCTAGTTTGGCGTAGAGGTGTTCGAGGTGTTTCCCAACGGTGCGCGGACTCATCTCGAGGATCTGGCCAATCTCGATGTTACGCTTACCCTCAGCGAGCCAATGGAGAATCTCACGCTCGCGAGGAGTGAACTGTCGGGTGGATCTGACCGCAGGTGCCGGTGAGCTTTGGGTCTCGAATACGCCTTTCTTTTGCCACGACGAAAACTCGATGGCATTCTGCCAGGCACTCGCGATATGCGGACCGAGCAGCTCCAGCACGGCGCGATCCGCGGCCGAAAAATCCCGGATTTGCCGGTTAAAAGCCAGACTGCACCGAACCGTGCCGATGGTGCAGAGGTGCACGAACAACTGATACCGCGTCCCTGCGGGCAGATGATACTCGTGATAGAGCGTTGAATATTTCCATTCCGGAATATCACGAAAATCCGAGAATGTCCGCGGAGCATGCTGCGGAGCGGCGCAATGCCGACTCGCCAGCGGATGTTCCTCCATATGGGCCAGGATTACCGGGCCCAAGCGCGCCCAATACGCAGGCACGGGTGATGGCAGAATATACTGCCGGCCCACCGCCGTATCGAATTCGTTGAAATTGGCGCGATCAGAGGCGATCAGCCGTGACGCCCCCTCTGGAATAATTTGTCGCAATTTTTCGACCGACATGGCCGCATAGAGGTCGAGCAAGTAGCGGTTGATGTCCAACAGCCGAACGTTCGATAATCGCGTCATCGGCAGTCGGGATTCATGCCCACTTCGCCAGCGCCTCAGATGCCGCGCGGACCGCGGAAGTCCGGTTGTCCACGCCCAACTTGGTAAATAAGTGCTCCAGGTGCTTGCCAACGGTTCGCGCGCTGATGCCGAGGATGATTCCGATCTCGCTGTTGCGTTTTCCCTCTTGCAGCCAGCGCACGATTTCACGCTCGCGCTCCGTCAAGGCCGGAGCCGGTTGGTCCGACTTGCCGGTCGGAACATCCCGTGCGGGGGGCGCGCTCACGCCGCCCGAGTTCTGCGTCAGCAGCAAAAGCACCTCGTCCGCCGTGCGCCGGACCAGCCGCACCGTCAAGCTCCCGCCCGCCGCCGCTATTAGTAACGGATCCGGAGTGGCAGGGCTAAATTCCGAGGTCTGCGAAAGGCGCTCAAGCTGCACGCGTAACCACCGACTGAGATTATCCGGCAAGCGCGCGTAACCAGCTGAGTCCCGCCCAAAGAACGTTTGCACCATCCGCGCCGCTTCCGCGGAAAGATCGCACACGGTGTCGGCTTGCGGCCCCAGCGTTATGACGGCCGTGCCGACGAGCCCGTGGGTGCCACTACTCTCCGGACTCGGCTGCCGGATGGCGGCGAGCGTCAAAGCGTTGTGCCACGCTTGACCGATATGGGGGGACAATAGTTCGAGCAGGCCTCGATCGGTGGTGGAGAAGTCTCGAGAGCAGCGGTTAATTGCCACCCCCACATTGGGGCCACCGCGATGCACCAGGGAAGAAATCTGATGCTTTATTCCCAAGGGGAGAAAGTAGTGTTGGTAGAGCGCCGAGGTCCTCCACATCTTACGGTGCGCGCAATCATCAAATCCCACTACCCGATGCATGCGCGTCGAGCGCCAGAGCGGATGATCCCATAGATGGTGTCGATACACTTCGCCCAAGCGCGACCACCAACTCGGCAACGGGGTGGGCACGACGTTCGTGAGCGTCATTTCATTGAAACTTACCCGTTCGGAGCTGATGAGTCTCGACAACCCTTGGGGCACGATCTGCCTGAGGCGGTCAACCGTTCCGGCCGCATGGATCTCAAGTACGAACCGGTGCGCGCGTAAAAGCTGGTGGTTGGACAATTGAGTCATGGGGACTTGAGCCTAGAAGTCCCGAGAGTCCTATAATGCTGATTAGAAGCAAGTGCCTAGCGGGAACTGATTTTCTTACATCCACCCCGTCCGTTCGGGCCTATTCTGTCCCGTCCCCCATTTGACTTCCGGGGAAATATCCGACGAATTCAGGCTCCATGCCGAAACGTGCTGTTCTTCTCGTTAACCTGGGGTCGCCCGAGTCCACGTCCGTACCGGACGTCCGCCGCTACCTGGAGGAATTCCTGGGCGACGAACGCGTCATCGACCGACCGCCCCAGCCATTTCGGTCGATGCTGTTCAACGGCATCATTATCCCGCGCCGGGCGCCGAAGTCCGCCCGGGCTTACGAGGAAGTCTGGACGAAGGACGGCTCCCCGCTGATCGTCACTTCGAAGAGCGTGCAGCAGAAGCTCGCCGCCAGCCTCGGGCCCGACACTCCCGTGTATTTGGCAATGCGATACGGCAACCCGTCCATCGCGTCGGTCATGGCCAAAATCGTCGCCGACGGCGTCGAAGAACTGCTCCTCTTCCCCCAGTATCCGCACTACGCCATGTCGTCATGGGAAACCGTGGTGGTGAAGGTCTACGAGGAGGCCGAAAAGCAGGCCCCAACGCTGCGCGTCACCTCGATCCAGCCGTTCTTTCAGGACGCGGATTACATCGAGGCGCTCTATGCGGTCACGGCTCCGTATTTGAAAAAGCCGCACGATTACGTGCTGTTTAGTTTTCACGGCATTCCGGAGCGGCACCTGCGCAAGGGCGATCCCTCGCACGCCCACTGCCTGACGGTGAACGACTGCTGCAACACCTGTTCGCCCGTCCACGCCACGTGTTACAAGGCGCAGTGTCTCGCCACCACACGGCTGCTCGTGGCTCGCGCCGGCATCCCGGCCGAACGTTTCTCCATCTCCTTTCAATCTCGTTTGGTCGGCGAACCGTGGCTCAAACCGTACACGGATTACGAACTCGAACGGCTGCCTGCCGAGGGCAAAAAAAACCTGCTCGTCATCTGTGCGGCTTTTGTCGCGGACTGTCTCGAAACCATCGAAGAAATCAGCGGCGAGGGCAAAGAGACGTTTATGGAAGCCGGCGGCACGACCTTTGAACAAATTCCCTGCCTCAACGACCATCCTCCGTACATCGATTTTCTCGCCAAACGCGTCCAGCGATGGCTCACTGATTCCCACGTGTGAGTGATCCCGCGACGCCGTCTACGATTTCGTCCCCCCCACCAACGGCGAAGCCGGTGAATTCTTGCGCCGTCCTCGTGCTGGACGAGGCCGGCCGCATCACCGGAGCGAATACGTCCGCCCGCCGCCTCTGGCAGTCCGCCGGCCAGGAACTCGTGGGCGAACGCTACGCATCGCTGTTCGCGTTCGAAGTCGTTTCCACTGACCCGGATTTTCTCGAGAACGCGTGGCTGGCCCTCGCCAGTGATCTCGACCGCGATCTCGTCCTCGCGTCTCACCCGCGCCCCGGTGTTCCGTCCGAACTTCAGGTGCGGCTCGAGCGGCAGTCCGGTGGACCCGGCGGTTACATCGCCACGCTCCAACCCGCACGACCGGCACCGGCCAGTTCAACCGAGATCAGTTCGGACCAACCCGCTTGGGCCATCCTGACGGAGAAAGCCGCCGCCGGGTTCTTCGATCTCAATCTGAAAATTGGCCGCGTGGAATTTTCCCCGGCCTGGAAGCGCCTGCTCGGTTACGCTCCGTCCGAACTTCCGGACGTCATTGAAACCTGGAGACAGCTGATTCATCCCGAGGACTCCGCCGCTGCACCCGACAAGGTCGCCCGAAAACTGGCCTCGACCGGAATTGCCGCGTCCCGGCCATTCAGTGTGGAGTTTCGCATGTGGCACCGAAGCGGACATTGGATCTGGATCCACTGCATCGGCGTGCAAACGCTCGCGGCCGATGGCGAACTCGAGCGCGTTGTCGGCTTTCACCTTGATATCAGCGAGCGTAAGGAGATCGAGGATACGTTGATCGCGAATGACGCCCGGCTGCAGGCCCTCACGCAGGACGGTCCGCTGGCGGCCTTCGAAATCGATTTTGCCGGCGGGCCGTGCTGGTACTCGCCGGCCTTTGCCCGGCTGCTCGGGCATGGCGGAGAATCGCTGCCCGCCACCTCCGAACCGCTACTGGATGCGCTCCCGGAGGACGCGGGCGAAGATCTGGAGAGCTGGCTGCAAACCCGGGCGCCCGGTGAAAGTGTCTTCACGGAACCGGTGCGCCTGCGAGCCTGCGATGGGTCCACCATTCCGGCGTTGCTCGGTATCCACCGAATCCTTACACGACGTCGCGAGTTACTGCGCGTGATGGGTTTTGTGGTGGTTCTGCCCCCGGCTCTTTCGGACCTGAGCGGAGTGGTCTCACCGCAGCTGACCGCGGTGGCGATGGATATTTTATCGGAAGCGATCGTAGTCGCGGATGCGCGGGGCGTCATCCTTTTGGCCAACGCCGCCGCGGCCCGCTTACTCCGACTCGCCCCTGCCGCCATTCGGGGACACGCTGTACCCGACGTGTTGCGCTTGCTCAATCGGCAGACGCAACGGCCGAGCGAAAATCCGGTGGCCCGCGCGCTGGCGGCCGACACCACGCTCCCGCTTTGCAGTGACGATTGCCTCGCTCCCATCGATGGTGAGCCGTTCCCCGTGGTGTGGTCTGCCCGCGCCGCACGAAATGCGGACGGATTGCCGGTAGGGGTTGTGATCGTCCTGCGCAACCCGGAGGAAATGACCCTCACTCCCGAGGAACTCGTGCGCGCCAATCGTTTTGAAACGCTCGGCCTGCTTGCTGGCGGCATCGCGCATGACTTCAATAATCTTCTCACCACCATTCTTGGCGCGGTGTCCCTCGGACGGGACAATCGCGATTACTCCGCCCTCGGTGATGCCGAGCAGGCATGCCTCGCGGCCAAGGCGCTGACGAAGCAACTGCTCGCATTTGCCAAAGGTAGTTCCAGCGGAACCCGCACCGTCTGCGCGCCCAAAGACATTCTCAACGATTCTGCCAAAATTGCGTCCGCCGCCTCCAGCGCCGAGATCACGATCACCGTTGCCGAGACCACTGCGACGGTTCTGGTCGAGCGCGGACAGATGCTGCAGGTCTTCCAAAATTTGATGGTCAACGCGTTGCAAGCGATGCCACCGGAGCCGCATCAGCCGCAGGTACAAATCAGTGCTCGCAACGCTCTGATCGAAGCGCATCAGGTGCAGGGATTGGAAGCGGGAGAGTATGTCGAATTCGAAGTGCGCGACAACGGTAACGGCATCCCGCCGGAGTATGTGGAGAAGATCTTCGACCCTTTCTTCACGACCAAGAAACACGGCACCGGGCTGGGGCTCGCGACCGTGTTGTCCATCGTTCGCAAGCACGGCGGTCAGATTACACTGGATACTCAGATTGGAGTCGGCGCGGTCTTCACGATCTATCTCCCGCAAGCCAACGAAGCGGCTAACCCGGAAGCGCGACGCGCGGCGTCCCTTCGCTTCGGCACCGGTCGGATCCTCTTCATGGATGACGATCCGCGGATCTGTTCGCTGACCGCGACGATGTTGGAAAGCCTGGATTATCATTGCGACCTGGCCAAGGACGGCGCGGCCGCTATCGCCTTGTATAAACGTTATCTGAACATTGGCCGCCCGTACGACGCCGTGATCATGGACTTGACGGTGATCGGAGGAATGGGCGGTGAGCAGTGCTATCATGAGTTGAAGCAACTCGATCCCGACGTTCGGGCCATCATTGCCAGTGGCTACGACAACGAGGACATGGCGCGAGGCTACCTCGAGCAGGGATTCTGCGGATATCTGACCAAGCCCTACCGCGTCGCCGACCTGGGCAAGCTGCTGAAGACCGTGCTCGGATAGAGGCAAGCGGTCGATCGACGCGGTGGCCCAGACATTCCTGTCTGTTGATCGGGGTGATACAGACATTCCTGTCTGTTGGTCGGGGTGATACAGACATTCCTGTCTGTTGGTCGGGGTGATACAGACATTCCTGTCTGTTGGTCGTGGTGACACGGACATTCCTGTCTGTTGATCGGGGAATCACAGACAGGAATGTCTGTGTCACATCGGCCGAGCTTCCGCTCGCTATTCGCGCCAGGTATACGCGTGACAGAGTGCCACACCTGCGGCATCCGCTTCATCCAGTGCCAGCGTGCGTTGGTGTCCCAGCAAAGCCATGACGGTGCGAGCCAGCTGCTCCTTGCTCGCGCGGCCGGATCCTACAATCGCTTGTTTCACGCGCAACGGTGCATACTCAAACACGGGGCGTTGCCGCACCGCCGCCGCCGCGATGGCGGCCCCGCGTGCGGCGCCGAGGATCTGTGCGGTCTGAAAATTCTGCACATAGATCGTCTGTTCGAGCGCCACATGCCGGACGTCGCTGTTCTCCAAAAAAGCGGAAACCGCCTGACTGATCTCGCCGAGCGCCACGGCCATCGCGTGTTTCGGCGGGACTCGCACGGTCTGGCAGCGCAGCAACAACGGCTGCCGCCCCGGACGAAACTCGATCAGCGCCAACCCGGTGCCGCGCAAGGACGGATCGATGCCCAGCACCACGCCAACGAAAGGCGTGCGAGCGCGCACGTCCGATGACTCGCGTTGGCTGGCAGCCGCTGCGCGCGGCACGGCCAGCGCGGTCGGCATCGGTTTCCCGGCCAACTTCGCCGCCCATAATTGCCTGACGTTCATGCGCCCCATTTTGTGTTCAGAAGAGAAGCTTCAAACCGGCGACCAGGCTAAGGGCGAGCGCGATGTTTTCGAACGCCCGTTGATCGATGCGCATGACCAGCTTCCGACCCAGCCAGCCGCCCAGCAGCACGACGGGCACGAGCCACAGGTTAACCGTAAGGCTCGCCGCGTTGATCAACCCGAGATTCACCATAAACGGCACCTTGAAGAGATTGAGCAGGAGAAAGAAGACGGCACCCGTGCCGACGAAGTCCATCTTGGGCAAACGCATGGCCAGGAAGTAAACGGCCATAAGTGGGCCGGCCGCGTTGGCGACCAGGGTGGTGAATCCGGCCAGAACACCGATCGCAGGCGCAAACCAGCTGCCGTGCTCCGCTTCGTTTCCGGCCCGTCGGCGACGCAGCAGGTGCAAGCCCACGAGCGAGAGGACAATCACGGCGATCAAGACGCGCGCTTCCCGTTCGCCGAGTCGACCCAAGGCGAAATAGCCGATTAACACGCCGGCGGCGGTCCAGGGGAAAAGCCGCCACACGTGTTTCCATTTCGCATGCTGACGATACGCGAGCACCGCGAGAATGTCGCCGAAACACAGCAGCGGCAGGACGATGCCGGTTGCCTGTTTGGCCGGAAGAATCTGCGCGAAGATCACGACGGCGAGCATGCCCAGGCCGCCGATCCCGGCCTTCGAAAACCCCACGATAAATGCCGCTATCGCCGCCAGCACCCATTGCCCCGGATCGAATTCCATCATACGGCAGGCTTCTCCGTAAACCCACCATCGGTGACTTGAAAGACCTGCCACTCGCCAAGCTCCGCGTCGGGCAGATGCGTGCCGGTGGCGATCACCTGCGACTCCGGATTGATGGCCGCCCAGAAACGAGCCCGACGGGCCGCATCGAGTTCGCCGAGCACATCGTCGGCGAGGAGCACGGGACAAATCCCGCTGCGGGTGCGAAACCACGCCGCCTGGGCCAATCGCAAGGCAAGGACGAGCGAACGCTGCTGGCCCTCGGATGCGAAGTCGCGTGCCTCGGTGCCCTTCACCTTGAACCTAAAATCATCGCGGTGCGGGCCGGACAGCGTGGTGCGAAATTGCGCATCGCGGGCGCGTCCCGCTTCGAGCCGGGCGAGGTAGGCCTCGGCGGACGGATCGGTGAAATTCGGTTCATAGGCGAGCCCGGCCGGCTCCGCGCCCTCCGTGAGTTTCCCATAAGCGACCTGCATTGCGGCCGCGAGTTCGCGGAGCGCGACCGCCCGCAGACCAATCAACTGCGCGGCGGCGGGGGCGAGGGTTTGCTCAAAGGCGCCAAGCTCCGCCGAGGAGGCGCGTCCGGTTTTCAAGAGTGCGTTGCGCTCGGCCAAGGCGCGGGTGAACGTTTGCAGTGCGCGCAGGTAAACTCCGTCCATCGCGGAAAGAGTTAAATCGAGCCATCGACGGCGATGCCCGGGCGAACCGCGCACGAGCAGAATGTCCTGCGAGGAAAAAACGACGGTGGGAAATTTGCCGATGTAATCGGCGAGACGGGAAACACGCTCCTGATCGCACCAGAGCTCCTTGCCGTCACGGCGGAGTTTGATGGTGATTTTGGTTTCGTTGAGCCGCTCGTGATCCACCTCACACGCGATTGCCGCGGTCAGGTGGCCATGCGAAATCAGCAGCTTGTTATCCGCCGCGCGAAACGAGCGCAGGGCGGTGATGAAGCCGGCGCCCTCGAGCAAATTGGTCTTTCCCTGTCCATTGGACCCAACGAGAAACTGCTGGCGCCCACGGAATTCGAGCGTGGCGAGAGCCACGTTACGGAAGTTCCGGAGGGTGAGTTTACGCAGGCGCATGGGAGATGCGCGGATTACGGGGAAAACCCCACGGACCTAAAGAGCAATCTCTGCGGGACGGTCGCGACCAAACGAAAGCGATTAAGCATGATCGGGCGCTCCGGCCGTCGAGGCAGAGAGGTATGTTCGAAGAGAAGAGGCTCGCGACGGTTAAGACTCGGGGCGGCCGACGGCGGCCTCGTAAGCGCGGGGGGGGTAGCGACCGCTTGAGTGCAGTTTCCTGTATCAATCAAAGCGTGACGATACTGTCGCCGACGCGAATCACACCATCGGGGAGAATTTCCGCTCTTGAGCCGCCTTTATGAACCAGGCCTTGGAGTGTTTCCGGGAAAGTCGTTTGGGTGGGATAGCTGCACGGCTCGCAGAGACGAACACCGCGAATCCGGACACCGCCGACGAGGAACCCGATGCCCGCCAGCGTATTCAGATCAATACCCTCGGTCACAAGATTTTGTCGGGCATGAGACGCGGTGAAGGGCAAGCCCGAGTCACGCGCGAAAGCGTCAATATTCTCCCTTTCGATGTGTAATCTCAAAATCGGCCTTCCGGGGATGAGGGGAGAACGTACCGGTGCCGCTAAAGTAACGATCGCCTTCCAATCCTTTTCCGGGGACCGCGCGCACTTCGGAGCAGCTGCCCATGGGGGAAGCCGGTGAGACAGCGATCAGGATCTGGAAAACGGAGGCCATAACGAGATGAATGATTGTTCCCGCGTGACCGGGATCAAATCGAGTCGGCTAGGAGCCTGTCGGACTTAGGCCTCAGTCTCAATAAAGCACCGTCTGTAGGGCGATAGTCTCAATTCAATCCGAATCTGAAGTCATATATGCTGCTATAGACGCCTTGGGCAGCCTAAGTCCGACAGGCTGCTAGCAGGCAAATCGAAGGACTCTACTCGTAGTAGCCTTCAGGGCAAAGTGAACGGCGTTGTTTCGTTGCGAACGAATGGTTACAAGACGCAAAGCACGTGGCTGGCTTGGGAACCGTTCTCGTCGCTAATATATTCAATGAAAAGACGTGAGGCCCATTTGCTCGAGCGCTGCCCGCCCAAGGAGGCCATACGGATTTGCGAGGGTTTCGATGATTTCGAAATGGTTGTAATCCTCCGCCACGAGCAATTGAACTGGCTTTCCAGCATTTGCTACGGCAGCGGCGAAATCGCGCGACTGACGCTGGAACTCAGGCGGCTCGAGCGAGCCGTACGCCACGATAATCGGGGCATGAAGCTGGTTGAGATGCCGTTGCGAACTAAGCGCCTCTTCCATCTCGTCTGTGAAGGCGATATACTTGCTTCGCGCCGACAACCGCACCGGTTTCAAATCGAACATCCCGCTGCAGCAAAGTCCACCCTTGACGGTATCGCTCGGCAGATTGAGTTCCTTGCGCCAATCCGTGGTGAGCACCAAGCCAGCGAGGTGACCACCCGACGAGTGACCTGACACATGGATGCGGTTGGGATCACCGCCAAAGTTTCGGGCATTCTGATACACCCACGCCACAGCTCGACGCACTTGGTCAACCATTGGCGTCAGGCTGCCCCCCACGTCCTGCACCGCACTGAAATCGACTACCGCAAAATGGGCGCCGGCGTGAACAAATAGTTCTGCGGCGTAGGCGAAGTCCTTGGCGACGCCGCTGCGCCAAGCCCCACCATGAATGAAGACGTTGATGGGCGCGTTGGCCGAGGTCGTGGGAAAAACGTCAATTCCCTCAATCGACCGCGGACCATAGGCAAAGCGCAGAGGGTTCCCCAAGCGGGCCCGGACGCCTTCGCTGTTGGTCGCGTAGCGCTTGATGATCTGAGGTAAATTCGGTGCGTAAACGCCCTGATCATACGCGGCGTCGAGTTCTGCCTGATCCAAGTCGAGCCAGATGCGAGGCCCCTTCGATACCGGCGGCACGGGTGGCATGGACTGAGCCAGAGCTGGCCCGGCGGTGACAACGGCGGCGGTCGCGGCGCCATTCCGGAGGAAGGAACGCCGGTTAATTAGGCGGTGGGTGGACCTTTGGATGTGTTTCATGGAGGCGTCGCTCAGCCAACCGCGTAGCAAGCGGTGTGCCTCATCCATCAACATCCAGCTCAGCCGGCCCGTTAGCAAACGCCCTGGGATCACGAACCTGTCTCACAAGAGTTATTAACCTGTCCCTTGTACGAACCCCAAGTGTTATTAACCTGTCCTCTTTTGATGACTCACCGGAAGTGAGCACCGGGGAGCCGACTATGTCCCAGGCCGAATTGACCTGTCCCTTTTGATTCCGGGGATCACATGAAGGCATCGCATCCATCGCGTTTGCGGAACTATGGGCGCCAAATGACCCAGTCGTTCCGGGGAGCGTATCTATCGGGAGAAAATTGCGCTCCGCGCTCAGGGTCGCAAACGTACTTCAAGCTAAGCTCGTCGCCCTTGTACCCCGGCACCCAGGGTTAGGGTTACAAGATGGCAGACCCTCCCCGGGGCAAGCCCCGAGGTATCACAGAAAGGGGCTTCGCCCCAATAACAGCGGGCGGCATCCATCCTCGCGGCGAGCCGCGTGGAATTGAGCCGTCCCGATTAAAAGCCAAAACAGCGCGTCACCGAGCAATGTGTCTAACGGCAAAGCCGCCGAATCGATAATCAGCCAAAGGTCCGCTGTCGTAAACCTCGCAGAGTTGTCAGATCACCCCACTCCACTACCGGCGGAATCGCCCGAGGTTCGGTGCGTTCGCGCCGACCGGTCTTTTCTCGGTATTTCGCCAAGTGCAATTCTACGAATGCGCGACCGCCCAGGACTCCCCCATCCGTGAAATAACGAATCCGACACCGAAGAATGGTTGCAAGCGGGAGCTGTCCCCCTTCCGCCATCACTTTTTCGAAATCGGCCATAGGAATCGCCCTGGCTGATTCACGCTCACCTGCGCCGGTCCCAAAAATTATTTCACGGTAGTGCGCCTGCGCTTCACGCCAGTCCTTCCCTCCTATCATGGAACGAATTCCTTCCTGAGCGGCCTCCCTGCCCGCGACCGCCTCGGCGTATCCACAAAAACGATAGTCCTTGGGATCGAACGCAAGGCCCGCCCGCGCGCAGTTAAGGTCGATATAGGCCGCCATGGTTTGAAGGACCCGGTCGGCGGGCTCAACCAGTACGCTCTTGAAACGTTCAGACCAAAGGGTACCGAAGCGACGGTGCGACTTGTTATACCAGATAGAGAACCGCTGTTTAAGCAGCTTCATGAACGGCGACACATCTCCCATCAGAGCAAGCTGGCACCGCCGCCACTGCACGGCATCAGGTCCGTTGCGACTCAGCTCCGCCTTGATAATTTCGTGCCGGGCGGCCTGGTACTTGGTCGGTCTCGGATACAGCACCTGGTAGCGACGGAGCAATTCGTCATCGGATAGCGCTCGTTGCTGCGGCACTCGGAGGAGAATATGAAAATGGTTCCCCATTATTATATAGGTAACGACCCGCACGCCACAATAGTCCGCCACCTGCCAAATCTGCCGCCTGAGAATCTCCTTGTCGACATCGTCAAACAACATCTCCCCGTTCACCGTGCGGCTGATGCAATGATAAACCGCCTCGCTCTCCTGAGATGAAACCTTGATCCGAGCTTGTCTCATGAAAGCCGACAATAACGGTCAACATGACCTCCGCAGCCTCTGATTTAACCCAATCTCAGGTATACCCGGCCTGTCCCTTTTGTTGATACAATTAACCTGTCCCTTTTGAAATCGATGATGGCGACGAACGTTCGTCCCACGTCTCGGAAATGACCTGTCCCTTGGGGCGGAGGTCATCGGAACGGCGACGCAGAATCGCCATCATTTCATTTTTCGCCCAGATAGCTCTCCGGAAAAGGGAGGTTCTGGATGCGGAAGAACGTGAGCTGATCGAAATACCGGCGCTGAACTACAATCTGTCCGTCTTTCACCTGGAAGAAACCGTCCCGCAATCCCAGAGGGTCACTCCACTCGAGCACCGCCCAATCACCAGACTCCAGAAGGTTCTCCTCGCTGCACACCATCTTCGCCCGGCCAAGCTTCACGAGAAACATCTCCCGGATCTCCGCGCGCCCACGAAGTGGCTCCATGACCACCTGGTGATTCACGGCGTCCGGAGCATACAACGCCGCAAGGCCTTCCACGTCTCCCGTGTTGAAGCGCCGGATCCATTCTCTAACCAGTTCTTTCGGAGTCATGGGATACTTTGCGAGACACTTTATCCGTGAGCGACGGACCAATCGCCACAAAAGAAATGCGGCTCCAGACTATTCCCGCCCGGTAACACGAAAACCGACTCGAAGCCGCGCACCGCCGGCCCCCCCTGGATCGGGCGCGTGAAGTCGACATCGCGCGTGCCCCCCCACCCACCAACCAAGCCATTTATATGGAATGGTTTACCGCGCAAAAAGCCTCCGCTTGGCTTCGCGAAATTAGCCCCTAACCTGGAAATTTCACACCTATCATTGTCATTGCGAGCCCGGGGAACGAGGGCGCGGCAATCCAGCTCGATGGATTGCTTC
>CAYVDZ010000020.1:0-4418 GCA_964450575.1 uncultured Opitutus sp. | reverse complement strand
GTTTACGAGTTAGGTATGAAAGATTCGGGCTAAATGCCACTTACCCACGGCAGCCGTTCGATAACCACTGCGCTTCAACAGACTGGCCACTGTTTCGCGACCCGGCTCAATCAACGGCTCTTCGTACTTCGTCCACAACACCATGCATTTAAGCCGGGTTCGCCAGCAATATCGCCCGGTCAGGGCGCCATAACGCGTCGGCGTACAAACCGACGACAGACTATGCGCATCCGTGAACCGAATACCTTCAGCCGCGAGCCGATCCATGTTCGGCGCATGGATCTTCGATTCGGCATTATAGCAACGCGGATCGCCATAACCCAGGTCATCAGCCATAATGAAAACGATATTCGGCCGAAATCGAAGTCCCCGCCGCCGGAGCCGCCATCACGCCGGCGGACACGCCAACAATACCCAACAGCGAGACGACGCTCCAATTCAGGACGCTAAAATCAATTGCGTGGGAGCGGATGGAATGATCGAGCATGGCCGAAGAGGTGATCGAAACGGACAATTAGCAATGGACGACGGATAGACCAGGACGCACCCCGCTTTCTGCCTCTGAACGGCGGGCCCGGCAGTCACGTCCTTCCGCCCGGCCCCACCCTGCAACCCGCGAGCTCACACCGGCAGTTCAGATTCGGATGAAACCTCAGGGATTACCTGCTGGCCGAACCTCCGCACCCGCCGCCGGCTGAGCAACTCCCGACGTCGCCTCCACCGCAGGCTTTGGTTTCATCGGGTGTTCTTTCAAGAGTTCTTCGACCATATAGAAGTTCACCCGATCTTTCGTTGCCTCGCGCACCCGGCGTACCGCTTCCGCCGATACGAGCTCGCCATCGTTGCCAAAGGACTGACGTACATAGCTGAGCACCGCGGCCAACTCAATATCGTTAAGTATCCCGCCGAAACCCATCATCGGCGGAACGCCTTTGCTCGGGTCGAAGTGAACGCCATTGACCTCGAGCGGCCCCCACAACCCTTTGAGCACGATCTTGATCAACCGCTCGTCATCATCAATCCACTCACTTTTCGCGAGTGAAGGATAGATGTTCCCCAAGCCTTCACCATTTGGTTGATGACAGGTGGCACAGTGCGCATCCCGCAAAAAAACCTCCTGGCCGATGCGATACACCCGGTTGTCCTCACCCGCGAGTTTTCGCGTGGGACCATAGCTTTTTTGGGCTTCGGACTTCGGCGGAATCGGAAACTCAAACGTCCCGGCGAAATAATCGCGCGCGGCGGAATTGTCCGCAAAGTCCACGCCACTGCTCACCCGCAAGGCGTCGATTTCATCATTCAATGTATATTGCAGGATGTGCTTCGTCACCGGTCCCATCCAGGGATCGAGCGGTTGCTTCAGCGCTTCGAGGACAACGCGCGCACCCTCGGTATTATCAAGCCACGACGCCGCAACAATCGCTTCAAGTCGAACCCGGGCATGCGGGTCACGCGCGGCCTGCATGAACAGCGCCGTAGCATTGGGAATCTTGTCGTGCGAAAACCGCACCACACTTACCGCCGCCGCCCGGGCCTGGTGCTGCTTCGCACCCAGGAGTTGTTGCAGGAGCTTCGCATCGGGTTGATTCTGAGCCCATGTCGCCCAGAGCGCTTCACACAGGTGATGCTCGTAATCGGCATCAGCCGGGTTGAGTTTCGCCACCCACGCACGCACCGCCGGAATGACTTCGGCCGCCAGCCGGGCCCGCAACTCCCGGCGCGTCCGATAACGCGTGCGATACTCCGGCAATTTCAAGTTCTCCAGCAGCTCGGGAATGGATGCGCCCGCGACCTTCGCCGGCTTCACCAATGGGCGTCCCGGATACGTGATGCGATAAATCCGGCCATGATCATGATCTCGATTCGGATCCCGCGCATTGTGCTGCATGTGCCCGACCAGCGCATTATGCCAGTCGACGAAGTAGAGCGAGCCATCCGGAGCAAACTCGAGGTCCACCGGCCGATAGTTCGGGTCGTTCGACGAAACCAGATCGCCCGCACCTTTCCCGAGGAAGCCCGCGCCATCTTCGTCCACCGAAGCGAGACTGATCCCGAGAAACCCAATGCTGTTACACACCATAAACTGGCCTTGCAGGTGATCCGGGAAATGCCGGGATGACACGAACTCCGACCCGGAAATGGGCCGCGACCGCTTGGGCACAAAGGGACGAGTCTTGGGGTTCTCAATTCCATAGGGCATCTTGGCCGACAGCGGCAGCCCCCACCAATTCATGCCATCCGAAGCGTCGGAAATGAAACACTGTTCCCAACGATCGAAGGCCACGCCCCACGGATTATTATAATCGGCCTGACTATAACGCTCGAGCCGGAAGTTCTTCGGGTCAAACCGCCACACGCCGCCATCATTACAGCGGCGCGGACCATAGGGCGTTTCAACTTGCGAATGCAGGAATCGCCCTTCGCTAAGATAAAAAGCACCCGACGCATCCGCGGTGTAAGCGGAAATGGCATGATGCGTATCGTGCGTATCAAAACCATGCAGCAGGATCTCCATCCGGTCCGCGCGGTCGTCCTTATCGTCATCGATCAGCAAACAGAGATTGGGCTCCTGCGAAATATAAACGCCCTCCGGCGCGATCTCGAAACCGATCGGCAAGTGCAGGCCATCGGCGAATACGGTCTGCTTGTCAGCGCGGCCATCTCCATCGGTATCCTCAAAGATGAGGAGTTTGTCGTTCGGACGAGGATCGCCTGGACGCCAGTGCGGGTACGTCGGCATGACCGCAACCCAGAGGCGGCCGCGACTGTCGAACGACATCTGCACTGGATTCTTCAAATCAGGGAACTGGCTCTCCGCAGCGAACAGCTCGACCTTGAAACCGTCCATCACCTTGAGATCACTGATCGCCTTGGTGCCGTCCTGGTACGTCGTCGTGCCCATCGCGCCGCCCGGAGAGAAATTTGTCGGCACATCCGGAAGCGCATGCGTTCCGCTGTCATCCACCGCAAGGTCGCGCTTCTTTCCCGACGCGACGTCGTGAATCAACGTGTCGCGGAGCGCCATCATTTCGCGGGTCTTCTTGATTTCGTCCGGATAGTTCTGCGGTCCGAACGGCGCATAGCGCTGGCCGTGGGTATGAACGCCATTGACCAGATTATAGTCATTACTCCACAGCCAGTCCTTCTCCTGCACCGCGGCATGGAGCAGGGCAGCGTCGGCCTCGGACCGCACGGTCTGCGCACCGAACAGTCCGTCCGCGAGTAGCACCGCAAGTTCGCGATAGCCATTTGTCGTGGGCGCAAAGCCGTTGAGCGTCAACGGAAGCGCCGCCTGTTCATAGCGCTTCAGCGTGGGATTGAAAAAATCAACAAAGGTGAGGCCGTGTTTCTTCGCGACGCGTTCCATCGCCGCTGTATACAGCGCGAGATTCGCATTCTCCTTTTGGCCGCTGGGCAGGTCGCGGGTCGCAGAATGATTTTCGAAGGCAATCGGCGAAACGAGCACGAGCCGCGGAGCGGCCTTGCCATTATACGCCTTGCTCAGCGTGTGCAACACGAACGCTTCCAACTCAGCCTCGTAATTGCCCACGCGCTCCGGCCCGTCGAACGATTCGTTAAACCCAAAAAACGCCACGATCGTATCAGCCTTCAAATGCGTCAGCCATTGATCGGGCATGGGAAAGAAGCCTTTGCCGTTGTGCAGGGCGAATTCCGGCCGGAACTGCTCGGCGCCGGGAAACGCCCACTGCGAAACCCGCGCCGGATGCGGACGGAACCCGGGGGTATCGCCCGGCCGCCCCATATTACGGACGAGGAGCTGCTGATCGGGATACCGGAGATGCAGCTCAGTCTCGAGCCGGCTGTAATAGACGTCGCGCTCCGCGAGTCCGTTGCCGATGAAAACAATCCGTTCGCCCGGCGTCGGCGGAGCGATCCCCTGCCCCCTCACCTCAATCGCCGGACCCGGTTCATCCATCTGGGCATGCGGCCCGGGCGCGGCAGTCAAGGGCGCTTGGCCTGCCGGGACGGGTGCCGGCGTCTCCGCCTTGGCCCTTGGCCCTGGGGTGGCCACCGCGGCCAGCAAGGGCGCACGCAGGAGAAGACAAACGACGAGGATAACGAGGTGACGGGTCATGTGCAGGGGATTTGAAAGTGGGGGGGGCAACGTCGAGGCCGGCGACGGACCTTTTTAGAGTTTCGAATTTAAACGTTAAGGCGCTGAAGCAGGAAGGTCCAGTTTAACGCCAGGTAGTTTTCGCATGAACGGAAGCCTGACTCAGCCTGACTTGAGAACCCGGCCTCGGAGACTGCACGAGCCCCGTGGGTAGCGGGAGCGGATAGCACGCGTTCGTCCACCTGCACCTATTTCAAGCGCCTGGCGCTGTGCTCCAGAATGAAATTCACCACCGGCGTTGAATCATCGAGTCCATGCGGGTGGTGCCCCACTCCCGGTTTGT
>CAYVDZ010000019.1:0-18388 GCA_964450575.1 uncultured Opitutus sp. | reverse complement strand
GCGAAGGCGGATTTGCTCTGGTGATCGGTGAACCGGGATCGGGCAAGTCGGCCTCTTTGCGCGCGCTCTGCGCCCGGCTCAGCGGGATGCGCGATGTCATGGTCGGAGTCCTCACCCGGCCGCAGGCTGGGCTCGCGGATTTTTACCGGGAACTGGGCGAACTCTTCGGCGTCGCGCTGCGGCCACACAATCGCTACGCGAGCGCCAAGGTATTGCGCGACAAGTGGCACAAGCACGTCGAGAGCTCCCTCGGTCGGCCCGTGCTGCTGATCGACGAGGCCCAGGAATCCTGTGTCCCGGTCTTAAGTGAGCTGCGGCTTTTGGCGAGCGCGGATCTGGACTCGCGCTCGATCCTGACGATTGTTTTGGCTGGCGATAGCCGGCTGGCCGCAAAACTGGAGACCCCGGAACTATTGCCGTTAGCCAGTCGCGTGCGCACTCGCTTGCGGACCGAGGCGCTCTCCCCACAACAGCTCGCCGAATGCCTCGGCCATGTGCTCAAAGTCGCCGGCAATCCCAAGCTGATGACAACGGCGCTCGTGCAGACCCTGTGCGAACACGCCGCGGGCAACCTGAGATTGCTCATGCACATGTCCTTCGATCTGCTCGCGGCCGCCTGCGAGCAGGAAATCGAGCAGATCGACGAAAAGCTCTACTTCCAGGTCTTCGCCGTGGACCCCAAGCCCGCTTCGAAACGAAGGGTCGCATGAGCCTTCGCCTGCCAGATCCGGAAACGGCGCTCGGTGGCAGTATCGACGTACTGCTCGCTGCAATACAACTCCGGTTCTACGCGAGCCAGCCACCGAGCAACTTCCATCGTGATCGGCGCATGCTGCTCTCCGCGCTCACCTGGCCGGCGATCTGGCTCGAACGTCGCGGCCTCACCTGCTCACCCGAACGTTATCAATCCCTCATCACCGGGCAGATCGCGGCGATTACCGCCCACGGCGACCCCGCCCAATATGGCGCGTACTTCCCGACCTATTTGCTCAAATGCCTCCAGAACTCGTTTCAACATCGCGGTGACGACCTTTATCAGGAACTCAAACACATCCGAAACGCTCTCGTCCACGTCCTCGCTTCCGCTCACTTCGCCGATCAGGTCAAGGCCGAGGCCCGGGAACTCGATTTACTGGCCGCGACCCACCGCCTCATCCACGCCCGTCGGGCCCGCCACCGGGCGGATGACGCCGCGCAGCTCACACTCTTTTAATCAACGCTTCTGCTTACCGCCCCCCCTCGCTGTCCCACCCTCAATTAGCGTGAACGACTCGCCATCAACTACCGCGCTCACGCTCAAAAAGGAAGTAGACAGAAGCCGGTTCGCTTCCCTGGTTGCTCGTTTCTTATTTCAGTCCGCGTTTCTTCTTTCTTCTTTTCCGCCAGTCCTTCTCTTCCGCCGCTTTTTAGTTTCTTCTTTTAGTCCGCGTTTCTTCTTTCTTCTTTTCCGCCGACTTCTTCTTTTCCGCCCCCCTTTCTTCATTTCCGCCCGATGACCTTCGACGCCGCCCTCGCTGAAACGCTCCGTACCTTCCAATCCCTGACCACGATCCGTTCCGAGATCGAGCAGGCGTCGAAGCTCATTCTCACGACCCTGCAGCGCGGCGGAAAACTTCTGATTTGCGGCAACGGCGGCAGTGCGGCCGAGGCTGCGCACTTTGCCACCGAGCTCACGGGCCGTTACGCCAAGAACCGGCGCTCCCTCCCTGCCCTCGCCCTTTCGTCGGATGGTTCGCTCCTTTCCTGTATCGGCAACGATTACGGGTATGAACACGTTTTCTCGCGGCAGGTCGAAGGGCTCGCCCAGCCTCATGATCTCCTCGTGGTGCTAACCTCGAGCGGGAACTCAGGCAATATTGTTGCTGCGCTCGAAACCGCCCGTAAACGCGGGATTGAGAGTATCGCCTTTCTCGGCCGCGGCGGCGGCAAGGCCAGGGGACTTGCCACCTGCGACTTGATTATACCCGGGAACCATGGCGCGTCCGCCCAGGAAGCTCACTTGTTTCTCATCCATTATTTCTGCGAGCAGGTCGACGCCGTGTTTGATTGAGCCGAAGGATCTAAACGACTGGTTTGGTTGCCGGCCCAAAAGCGGAAACCGCGCCGACAGACCGACTCCCCCGGTCGACCTCCGGACGTACTGATGGGCGCCGCCCCCATTACTCGTCAATAAACACGCAAGCGCATCTCGTGATGCGCTTGGCGGT
Source organism: uncultured Opitutus sp. (assembly GCA_964450575.1). Taxonomy (GTDB): domain Bacteria; phylum Verrucomicrobiota; class Verrucomicrobiia; order Opitutales; family Opitutaceae; genus ER46. The sequence goes on along the minus strand of CAYVDZ010000019.1, from coordinate 16,181 downwards.
GATGCATGGATCTACTGCCTCAGACCGGATGCAGGAATTGATTAACTAGAAAGAGGCCTGAGTGAGTCGTGGCACCGCGAATGCTAAATCCGACAACGCCAATCGTCTGATTTAACCCGCAACCATGAACTCACCCGAGCTATGCCGAGACTTGTCCGCGCCTTAATACTTGCAACGCTACTGCTACCGGCCGCTTCGCTCCTGGCCCAGACCAAGCCGCCCGAAAACCAGAACGCCACCGGCGAACCGGTCATTACGCTGGAGAAGTTCGTCACTTCGGAAACCAACGAGGATCCGAACTATCTCCTTCCCGCGCAACCGGTGGAGAGTTCATTTGGTTTTAGCAAGACGCTGATGGAGACCCCAAGGTCATCATCTCTCATCAGTGCTGAAACCATTGAGCGCTTTTCACTCTCCGCCGTCGAGGATCTCGCCCGGGTCGTACCCGGTGTCTTCACCACGACGCGCTTTGGCATCCAGGGCGGCATCGATGTCCGTAATGTCCCCGCCGATACCTACTTCCGCGGCATGCGCCGTCTCTCTCTCCAGGGCAATGCCCGGAGCGTGCTCGCCGCGATGGACAGCATCGAGGTTGTTAAGGGCCCACCATCGCCGATCTTCGGCATGGGTAAGATTGGTGGCTATACCAATGCCACTCCTAAGTCCGGCCGAGCCAAGGACGGAAAATACCTCACCGAGCCACAGGGCTTCATGCAGGCCATCTTCGGCTCGTACGATCGTACCGAGGCTTCGTTCGGAGTCGGCGGTCCACTGGGTATCGGTGGCCGCAAGGGTGGATTCTATGTCTACGGACTTCTCGAAGACTCTGGTTCCTTCGCCAAAGGAGTGCCCGTCGAGCAGGAGATCGTCCAGGCATCCATCAGTCTCGATGACTTGCCTTGGAAGCTTCGTCTTGAGTCCGGGGTTTCGATCCAGGTTTCCCGCACCGCGGGAGCTTTGACCGGCCGCTTCACTCAAGACCTCGTCGACACCGGCCGCTACATTCGCGGCGCCGCGTTGGTGAACCTTGATCTGAACGGCAGCGGCGTCATTGGCATTCGCGAAATGTTCCGCGCGTCACCTGTCACCGGCGGCATCAGCGGAAACAATCTGCCCCTGATTCAAACCTTCGCCTGGCCGCTCGACTCCTCCGGCAAACCGCTCCCGGTCGACCAATTTCCCAAGGTTCAGGGCATCCCGCTGAACATGTATAATTACCTTGTCGCGAATCCTTCCAAGGATCCCACCGGCCAACTCCGGGCGCAAGGAATCGGCGGGCCCCGTCCAGGCACCACGCGCACCGGCCAGGTACCGGTCGGGATGGTGCTCGATCCCACCACCACTGGCTACGACACGCTCGACATGCGTCGCTCCGCCGCTTTCGAGCGCAACCTTCGCGCCGAACTCGTCACCGGTTATTTCGATCTGATCTACGACCGCAATCCGGAGTTCACCGTCAAGAACCAGGTTTTCTTCGACAGCATGGATCAATATAAGATCTCCAACCAGCCATTCAGCCCGAAGAACGACGTGCTGCTCTGGGAGAACAAACTTACCGTTGTCAAACGGCTCAGCGGTTTGCCGGACGGAATCGCGATCAACAGTCTCGCCTCGGTGAACTTCCGCTACACACGGGCCAACACCAAGAGCAGTGGAGGTGACTATGGCACGCATCGTTCCGACGCGATGGCTGCCACGTGGGTGGACGAGCGCGGGGGCATGACCCCTAATACTACCTTCGCCAATCCATTTGAAAACGAAGATCCGTTCAGTGATGACAGCTTCCCTTTTACCTCGCACGGCCGCACCTCATTCACCGAAACCGGCGCAGGGATGATGTTCGACATCGATCTGCAACGGAAAACGAATCTGATCATCGGTGGCCGCTGGGATGTTTCGCAGGCGGAAACCAACAACTACGCAGGGGTTTGGGCTCTTGGCGGCACCGGCACCTCGAACGCTAATCCGCTGCGCCAGATCATAACTGGAACCGAAGCCAAAGGCACGGATGACGGGTTCTCCTGGAGCACCAGTCTCTCCCGTCAGCTACCCTATAACGTCCGGCCTTATATTACCATTGCCCGATCCAGTCTCGCCCTCGATGGCAGCGATAATCGGATCGCAAACAATATTATTGCCGCCGGCCATATTGGCAGCGCGGAACTCAAGGAAGTCGGCGTTAAGTCGAGCCTGCTCAAAAACACCGTATTCCTTACCGGAGCGGCGTATGAACAGACCCGCATCATCCTTCAGGCCGAAGACGAGGATCCGGCCGCATTCGCCGCCACCTCCGGTGCCTTCGCCAGCTCAACGACGACCAGTGGCGCCGAGTTTGAAGTAAAGTGGGTGCCGACCCGCAACTTCTTCGTCACCGCCTATATTCTCAAGCAGCGCACCGAGTTCACGCCGAACAGCGGCGGAACCATGCTGGTCGACGCCCGTACCCTCGGCTTTAAGGACGTGATCGACCCGGCCACGGGACAGGTAATCTACCCGGCAGAAGCCTTTCTTTATGGCGGGCGCAGTCGCGTCACCCTCCCTGAGGATGTCGACGCCTTCAAATACAAGGGTGGAAATCCGGAAACCCAGGCCGCAATCACCAGTGGTTACACCATGAAAAACGGCCTCGGAGGCACGCTGAGCGGAAACTACAACTCCGCGGTCAATACCGGCCGCCTCGGCATTGTGCGGCTGCCTTCCGCCTATATCTATAACGCCAACGTTTTCTGGGGCACCAAGAGCTGGTCCGTCAAGGTCGACCTCTTCAACGCCCTCAACGAGCGCTATTTCAAGCCACGCACCGGGGATACCCTGGGCGATGCCTTGGCCCAGGCCATGCCCGGCCGTCGCTGGCAGGTCACATTGCGTCGTAACTTCTAGGATCGTCACGGCCGCCTGCGGGCGGCCGTTTTCGTTACCCTCCGTTCCGGGAGCACGTCCCTCGACGCCTTCCCTCTCCGTTTATCCGGTTAACCGTTTGTATTCCACACCCATGCTCTCACCTCGACTCCTCGCTTTCGTCGCGACGCTCGCGCTCGCCCCGCTCGCTTCCGCCGCCACCGCCACTTTCGATCTTGCGACCGCCAACGTCGCCGACATCAACGCCGCCTTCGATGCCGGGGCACTGACGTCAGAGAAACTCCTTGGCCTCTATCTCAAGCGGATCGAAGCCTATGATAAGACAGGCCCCAAGTTAAACTCCGTCATCACCCTTAACCCCACCGCGCTCGCCGAAGCCCGCGCGCTCGATGCCGAGCGTAAAACCAAGGGCCCGCGCTCGCCCCTCCACGGCATTCCTGTCGTATTAAAGGATCTCATCGACGCGACCGGCATGCCGACGACCGCCGGGTTCACCCCGTTCGGCAAGCCCATGCCTCCGCGTGATGCCACCATTGTTGCCCGCATGAAAGCGGCGGGAGCGATCATTCTGGCGAAGGTTTCCACCACAAACTGGTTCGGTCTCGGCTTTGAAGACCACCCCATTGGTGAAAGCCTCAATCCCTATAACCTCGCGCTCTCACCCGGAGGGTCCAGCAACGGCTCCGGTGTCGCCATGGCCGCGTGGTTTGCCACCCTAGCGATTGGCACCGACACCAGCGTTTCAGTGCAAAGTCCTTCTTCAAACTGCAGTGTCGTCGGTCTCGTCGGAACCTACGGCATGGTCAGCCGCGCAGGCATTATCCCACGCGGCGCCACTCAGGACCGTCCCGGTCCGATGGGCCGAAGCGTCTATGATGTCGCGACACTTTACTCGATCATCGCAGGCTGGGACGCGGAGGATTTCACCACGTTTAGCCCCATGGGACACTTTCCCCAAGACAACTGGGCGGACCATCTGAAGGGAGCATCCCTTAAAGGCCGTCGCATTGGCGTCCTTCGCGAAATGATCCCAAGCGGCGCCGAGTTTGACGAGCCGCGCGCCATCTTCGAAAAAGCAATCGAAGACCTCCGCGCCGCCGGCGCCTATATCGTCGACCCCATTCTCACGGGAAACCCGGACATCGCCATTGATACCAGCCAGGGCCGGGGTCGCACCGCCGAGTACGAGAAGTTCGCCTATACCGACGCCTATCTCGCCCGCCTCGGCGCTGCGGCGCCGTTTAAGAATACCGCCGAGATGATGCAGAAGGTCGGGTTCGATAAGTTCGGTCGCTCGATGCAGACCGCCGTTGAACTGGGCGCTCCGGACAAGAGCCCCGATTACCTCGCCCGGTACGCAGCTCGAAAAATGTATATCGATCTAATCGCCGAGCTCCAGGACCGCTATAAACTCGATGGCTTCGTTCAGCCGTTCACCTTGTCCGTGCCGTCGCCCTCCTCCGCTCGGACGGCATCAACCGCGACGCGCGGCGGCAGTTATGGCGATCGCCCTGGGGTTAACAACCTCACTTCGACCAACGGCCTTCCGGCGGTGGTGGTTCCCGGTGGTTATACCCCGAAGCAGAACTTCCCGATCGCGATCCAGTTCCTGGGCAAGGCGCACACCGACCTCGAAGTGATCAAGCTCGCCCACGCCTATGAAGAAGTGACCAAACACCGCAAGTCGCCCGCCACCACGCCGGCACTGCCCGGCGAAACCTTCACCTACGAATCCTCCTCCGATGCGCGCATTGCTACACTTCGCTAGGTCCGCCTGCCTCGCGACCGCCCTCTCGAGTGTGGTCGCCCGCAGCGCGACGTTCGATCTGCAAACCGCCACGGTCGCAGATATCGCCGCGGCCATGGAGGCGGGCGCTCTCTCTTCGGAGAAATTGGTCGGTCTCTATATCAAGCGCATCGAGGCGTACGACAAAGCCGGTCCTAAGATCAACTCCATCATCACGCTGAATCCAAGGGCGTTGGAGATTGCCCGGGAACTCGACGCGGAACGCAAGGCCAAGGGGCCCCGTGGGCCCCTGCACGGCGTTCCGGTGGTGCTCAAGGATCTCTTTGATACCAAGGACATGCCCACCTCGGGCGGATTCCTACCCTTGAAGGATTCGGTTCCTTTATACGATGCCACGGTGGTGGCACGCCTGCGTGACGCAGGAGCGATCATCTTCGCCAAGGTAAATATGAGCGATTGGTTCGGCAGTCCCAAACCCGGAGACCAAAGCACGGTCCTCGGGCGAACCAATAATCCCTACAATCTGGACCTCTCCCCCGGCTTCTCGAGCGGGGGCACGGGGGCGGCCTTGGCCGCGGCATTTGGTCACCTCGGACTCGGAAGTGAAACCGGCGTATCCATTCGCAATCCCACTTCGAACAACAGTCTCGTCGGTCTCGCCCCCACCCGCGGTCTGATTCCCCGCACGGGTCAGATCATGACGTCCTTTACCCAGGAGCGTTGCGGCCCGATGGCGCGAACCGTCTATGATGTCGCGGCCATGACGACTGTTGTGTCGGGCTTTGACGCCGAAGATCTGCTCACCATCAGTTCCCCCGGTATGACCCCGAAGGAGCCCTACACGGCCTTCCTCGATAAGAATGGACTTCGCGGCGCCCGCATCGGCGTTTTCCGGGATCTATTCCGCAAGGGTAAGAGTCACGCCGAGGGCACGGCGATGATCGAAACGGCGATCGCGCAGATGAAAGAGGCCGGCGCCGTGATCATCGATCCAATCTCCACCGGGCTCGATCTGTTCACGCTCCTCGCCGAAACTCGGACGAATTACTACGAAGCCCAGTTTTCATATAATCTCTATTTCCGGCGACTCGGACCCAATGCCGTCATCCGCAATATGGATGAATTGTTGGACAAAGGCGGGGCACTGGTAAAACCGAACATTGCGCGTGGCTATAAAGAATTTAATTCGTTGATGCATCAGCCTGACTTCGTCGCCCGGCGCGAGACCCAGGAGGTCCTCCGCGCCGAGATCCTCGCGCTGATGGATAAACATCGCCTTGATGCGGTCGTCCACCCGTTCAAGACGCTGCCCTCGTCCCCGCATCTCGAACGCGGCCCGGAACAGGATAACCCGTTCAGTTCGGTCACCGGCTTGCCCGCGCTCCTCGTCCCCGCAGGCTACACCGCAAAGGAGAACGGACCCATCTCGATCGAATTCCTCGGGCGCCCGTGGAGCGAGCCGACGCTCTTCAAACTCGCCTACGCGTACGAGCAGATCTCTCGCGTCCGAAAAAACCCTCCCACCACGCCGCCCCTTCCCGGTGAGCAATTCACCTATACACCTGCGGCTCCCACGACCGTCGCCACCGTGAGTCAATAAATCCACCACCGCATCTCTTTGCTCCCGCCCATGTCTACTATTGATTTAATTCTGCGTCGCCACCGACCCGCATTTGCCGGTCTCGCTTTCGCCGCGGCCTTTTCCTTCGTCAGCCCTTCCGTCAGCATCGCCGCCTCAGCCAAGTTCGATATCCTCGAAATTACGGTGGCCGATGCTCATGCCGCCATGAAATCGCGTAAACTCACTGCGCGCCAACTCACGCAGCTGTACCTCGATCGCATTGCGGCTTACGACCTGAAGGGACCGGCGATCAAATGCATCGTGACGGTCAACCCATCGGCTCTTTCCGACGCGGATAAACTCGACGCCGAATATGCCCGAACCGGCAAGTTGGTCGGTCCGATGCATGGCATTCCGATCCTCGTCAAGGACGAGATCGACACGGCCGGCATGGCCACCACGCAGGGCACCGTCATGTTCAAAGACTACATGCCACCGCTCGATGCCTTCGCCATTACCAGGTTGAAAGCGGCTGGCGCGATTATTTTGGCGAAGACCACCCTCAGTGAATACGCCGGCGGCGATACCTATAGCGCTCTGACTGGCAACTCACGCAATCCGTATGCACTCGACCGGACGGTGGGTGGTTCGTCAGGTGGCTCGGGCGGTGCGCTCGCGGCCAACTTCGGGCTGCTTGCGATTGGGGAAGAGACCAGCTCATCGCTCAAGCGCCCCGCGGCGTGGGGAGCCCTCGCCGGCATGCGTCCCACGCCAGGACTCATCAGCCGCAGCGGCATGTGGGATGGCCATCCCGTACCCACCGCGCAGATGGGACCAATGACCCGCACGGTGACTGATCTCGCGAAGATGATGGACATCATGGTCGGCTATGACCCGGAAGACCCGATCACTGCTTTCGGCGTCATGCACACGCCGAAGTCGTACACGGCCTCACTCGATAAGAACGCGTTGAAAGGTGCCCGCATCGGGGTGATTCGCGAACCCATCGGGAGCAGTTCCCGTCCTGATTCCGAGGACTACAAAAAGGTCGATGTGCTGTTTCAAAAAGCGCTCTCCGACATGAAAGCCGCCGGAGCCACGCTGATAGATATTGTCATTCCCGATCTGAAGGAACTCTCCGCGAAGCGCGCCACCGACCCGGCGCGGACCGAGGAGGCTCTGCATGTTTATCTCTCGCGGAACCCCAACTCACAATTCAAGACGCGCGCTGACTTCACCAATCACCCCGCGACGCCGACGAGCTTTAAAGAAATTGTGGCAAAGTACCGCGCCGAAAACCCGGCCAGCAGCGCGGCCGCCGGCGTCGGTTACGGCGGAGGCGGCAGTGGCCGCGGTTCGGGTGCAAGTGGCGTGACGGATCACGCGCGGGTGCTCGAATCCCAACGGGCCCGCGAACAACTCCTCATGAACATGGCGAAGGTCATGGCTGACCAAAACGTCACCGCACTTGCCTACAAAGCCGTGGAGCACCAGCCGACCTTGATCGAGGAAGCCACGACACCGCCCTACAAGAGCAACGGCGGCGTCGTCTCCCTGAACACGTTCCTGATTCACACGCCGACGATCACGATTCCGATGGGATACACCACCGATGGGATTCCCGCGGGCGTGGCCTTTCTGGGCCTTCCGTTCAGCGATGCCGAACTGATCAAGCTCGCTTACGCCTACGAGCAAGCGACGCATCACCGCAAGCCGCCCTCCTCGACGCCGGCTCTTTAAGCGCAACGCTTCGCCCAGAGGCGGGGAACACCGGTTCCGCGCGGGAGCGACCAACGTCGAACGCTAACGCTCAGGCCGTCGCTGCGAGTCGGGGACGAGTATCGCAGCGCGGTGGGGAGTCGGCAGACGGGCGGAGCAGGCGGAGAAGGGAGTATTCACTTTGGCATGACGGAGAGAGTCCTATCCATGGCTCAATCGATGCGGATGAAAACGTTTCATCCAATGCTCCCTTTACGATTCGGCGAAGTGTCCTATGGTATTGGTACTGCGCAGGGCTAACCCTACTAACCCAACGGCCCTTCTGCGCGGAGCACGTCAATCCATCAGTTATGAAAACCCTATATCGTCTCTTCCTCGCAGGCGCCTTCGTGGCCTCTGCCTTCACCCTCCGCGCCGAGGTCTCAGGCCAGGCCTGGCTCGAAACATATTATCTCAATCCGCAGCCGGCTCAAGTGCCCGCTGCGATTGCCAAGCTGAGCCGCGAGGGCTATTTCGATCGCGCGGAAAACACCGCGGTCGCCATCGGCTTTCTCAGCACCGTCTTCGCGCAGAATTCCGACCGCGTCGAGTCCTGGGTTCGGGATATGAACGATCTGCCGGCCAAACACCAACGCCTGCTCGCGGCTGCTCTCTGGCAGGCGGGACATCCGCTCGGCTCGCAGCTTCTCGCCAAACTCGGTCAACAATCACCCGTGCGCAACGAAGTGCTGCGCCTGGCTGACATGCCGAGCCAGCCCGTAGTCGTCACCCCCGTGCGCTCCCCGTCCTCGATGCGGCTGCAATGGGGCGCGTTTCTCGCCACCGGCGACGAACGTTACATCGTTTCCATCCTCGACGCTTTCGGCCTCGACGAGCCCGCCCTGCACTCCGCTACGCGCATGGCCCTCGCCCAGAACGCCGCTGCTCACCCACGCGTGATGGAAATCTGCCGCGCCCAACTTGATCGCCAGCCCGAGGAAATCCGCAGCGAACTCCGCGCCGCGTTGAACCAGGCCGCCCTCGCGGCCCCACGGTCGTAAGGTTGAGCGTTAGCCTTTCGTCTCCCTTAAGCCGGTTCCGCTGCCAAGCGGAACCGGTTTTTTTATGTCCGCCGGCCTTGCTCGGGCCATCCACATCTCGCCCCATTTATTAAGCATACCGTTCCCTGTATAAATCCATGCATGCATGACGCTCACCGAGTGCAGGTGAAGTCGGATTATAATTCATCCGCCAATAAACCCGCGGCGGCGGCATTCAGTCTGCTACAAAGGACCCATGATAGCGTCACGGAGCCTTCGTACGTTTCTCACCAGCACGGTCGTCGCCTTCGCCGGTTTGGTTTCCAGTCACGCCGCATCCTCTCAGCCCGCCGGAGTCGGAGTCTTGCACAGCGCCATGTGGTCCCCCGGGGACAGCGTTCGCGACGGAGCCGGTGAGTTCACCGTTTTTCTCCGTACCGCCCAGCTCCAGCGGGAACATCGCGCAACCGGCTTGATCGCCGTCGGCGATCGTCATGGCATGCTGCGCTCCGGCGGAGAACGCGCACTACGTCGAGTCGTGCTCACGGGTGTTGCCGTGGTGAAACTCGCCCCCGGCGGCGAGATCGCCGACAGCGGCCATGATGTATTTCTCGACGGTGGGATCCTGGATGCGAACGCCGCCTCCAGCGTCCTCCTCCAATGCCTCGAACGGTTCGGAGCCCCGCCCGCCGTCAGCGATCCCGAAAAGCCCACGCGGGCAGAGCTCGCGGCCATCCGCCGCCATCTGCAGCCCTTTCAGCAAGCCCTGGCGCTCGCGGCCGGAAATCTCCTCGCAAGCCGGTAAGAGCCCCAAAAGTGAAACAGACATTCCTGTCTGTAACTCCGGTCGGTTCGAAACCCCAGCACCCTCCCGACCAACGGCGCAACCGTCCGTCGCAGCGACAATCACTCAGCGGAAACCGGATACGAGGTGACTGACACTGGCCAAACAGGCAGGAATGCCTGTTTCACCTCACCGGTCATCACCATCTCATTCACCCAGTGTCCGGAACGGTGAAACAGACATTCCTGTCTGTATTTCCGGTCGGTTCGAAATGCTTGTATCAACGGTCAAAACCAGCGCCGCGGGCCTCACTGCCGCGTCGGCAGCGATTTCTCGTAACGGCTCCAGTTTTTCACCAGTTCGTGAACGACCCGGCTGCCGACCTTATGCGCGGCCTCGAGGGAAGGCAGATAGGCGGAATAGCCCGGCCCGAGCTTCTCGCCGCTCAGGCTCTCCGCCGCATCGCCGCCCGGCCATTGCATGTCGAAATTGCTCGCGGTGCGAAGCACCAACACGCGCTGCACATCCGCTCGCTTCGCCCGCGTGAGCCAGGTGAGTGACTGAAGGGTGCCGGTGTCTTCCATCGCCGTCGTGACATAGTTGCCCGTGCCATCGCTATAGTATTTCACCCAGTCATTGGCCCACTGATTGAGATAGGCTCCATGCCAATACGACATCGCGGCCAGGTTGTCGCCCTTCATCACGAGCGGCGGCCGCTGCGCCTTGGGAAAACCGGTATAGAGCGCGCGGCGTTTCTGCATTGCCTCCGTATCGGCAAGCGGAGTGTCCTTGGTGAGCTGATACGCCCATTCCACGAACGCCGGATTTAACCGATACGCCCCACCTTCGCTGCGATCCGCCGGCAGCTCATACGGTTTTTTCTTTCGCAACGGAATGGTGCCCGTCGTCCACCCGCCGGGCATTTCCCGGGTGTCGATGCGATGGTTGAGGTCACCATCGACGATCCATTCCGCCCAGACCGCGGCGCCCAGCGGGCCATCATGCGGATCAATGCCGGCGATACCGGCGACGATCCAGTAGGATTTCGACAGATCGAACCGCGCGTCCAAACCGAGTGCCATGATCGTCGCCGCACTGCGCGCGGTGCCGACGCCGGTGACGACGCCGAGGACACTTCCATCGGCATTCGTGCGCAGATCGCGATAGCCCTGCGGAAACGGCAGGGACCGGGTAAGCTTTTCCCGTTCGACCCAGAATTGAAACTCCCCCGGCCGATCGCCGGTATCGTCGCCCGCTTCGAACATCGTCACGACGACGACCTTCGGCCGGATAACGTCTGCGGCCGTGACAGTGGACGCCAGGAGCGCCGAGAAAAGGAGTAACCAGCGAACGTTCATGCGCCACATTCAGCAGAACCCGGGCCGGATCCGCAAATCGGTTCTTGCGACGCTCAACAACGCCAGTTCGCTGTTCGTTCTCATATGAGCAAAACAGCCGCTGCCAACGAAAACGCCGTGATCAAGACCTCTCACGGAGAAATGACGCTCGCCTTCTGGCCCGACGTCGCACCGAAGACGGTCGAAAACTTCAAGAAACTCGCCCGCGACGGTTTCTATGACGGCACCGCCTTCCACCGGATCATCAAAGGTTTCATGGTCCAAGGGGGCTGTCCCAACACCAAGCCCGGTGCGAGCGGCATGGCGGGAACCGGCGATCCCGGTTATAAGCTGAAGGCGGAATTCAACGCGAAGCCGCACGTCCGGGGTGTAATCTCGATGGCGCGCTCGTCCCAGCCCGATTCGGCCGGTTGCCAGTTTTTCATTTGTCACGGTGACGCCCGTTTCCTCGACCGGCAGTATACCGCGTTCGGCGAACTCATCGCGGGTGATGACGTGTTGGAAAAAATCGCCAACATCCCCACCAAATCCGGTGGCGGCGGCGAGAAGAGCACGCCGATCGAGCGCATCGAGGTGCAAAGCATCACGATCGTGCCCGCAGTCGTCGCTTGATTGAAGTTGGCTCGTCACCGGGTTGCGCGCCCAGCGCGCACCCCGCTGAAGGAACGGCACGTTAAGCGCGGGACCCACGTTCCCTGATTTTGAATTAGGGCAGCAAAGTAAACCACTCAGGCCGACTACACTTGAGTGCGACCTTCGCGAACTCCGCGTTAAAACGGCCCGAGGTTCGAGGCCCGGGATTTGTTGCGCCTAAAACCTCCGGTGGCTGCGCGTCGCAAACCGCACACTTTTAATAATCGAGTGTTCCTGAACCCGTTCGACGCCTCAATCTGATCATGCTTAGTCAATTATGTCTCGATCAACGCCCTTTCCAAGTGCGGGGGTGCATTCTTGGGGAAATCCGCGATGCTCCGCGAATGGCTCCGCCGGGGCCGCCAGCCAGGCGGGCAACGGCAAAAGTGGGCGCTGCCGCGATAGCCGCTGCTCCTCCGAATTGATAACGGCAAAAATAGCAGTTGACGGACGCAAATGCCCGCCTACTTCTTGCACCCTGTTTTGCGGGCGTAGCTCAGTTGGTAGAGCACTACCTTGCCAAGGTAGACGTCGAGAGTTCGAGTCTCTTCGCCCGCTCCATTTTAAGAGAGCGTCCAGTGGTGTCACTGGGCGCTTTTTTTGTGTCCTGAAGCGACAGACTTCACGGACTTACGGAGTCATAAAATGATCGCAGTTGCGACGGCTCGCGACCCGCCGGGACCCCTGTTTGTGCATGCCCGTGTGCATACCTTTGTGCATGTTTTCGCGGCATTCATGGCTGAAGGGTGCTGCGCTAGAGCCCTGATTTTTTAGAGGTAAATCCGAGGCGAGGCAGCCGGTTTTGTCGGTGTGCCGGGGATGTTTAGGGAGGGCAGGCGGGCGGTCTCCGCGATCACGGGAAGTTGCGCGACATCCGTGTATACGCTCATGGTCAGCTTCATGTCGCTATGGCGCATGAGCTCCATGGTGACCCGTGGAGAGACCCCTGCGGCGGCCAACATCGTCCCATAGGTTTTTCGTAGTGCGTGGATGTCGATCCTACGACCGCGTATGTCTTCGAAGGGAATCCCCGCCGCCGCCAAGTCCCGCTTGAGGGTCGGAATCCGCGGCACCATTCCGCGAAAGACGAAATCGTCCGGGTTGGCATCCGCTGCCTTCAGGGTGGTAAGCGTAGCGACCAATTCGGGTCGCAGGTAGTGGACCGACTCTTTTCGGTTCTTGGACAGCGACGACGGCACCCGGACATGCGGATGGGCCTCGGTCAGCTTGAAGTCGTCCCATTTCAGGCCGTCCATCTCCGAGCGTCGTAAGCCGGTGTAAACAATCATCTGGTAAACCACGGCGCGATGACGGGGCGACGTGGTGAGCATCCGCTGGATTTCGTCGACGGAAAGTGAACGCCGAAAACTGCCGACATTCGGATCGGACACTTTCCTCACGTCTGCGAGCGGATCGGCGATCAAGAGCCTTCGACGCTTCATCCAGAGAAGCATCGTGCGCATCGAACCCAGCATATCGTTCACGGTCTTGGGCGCTAGACCGCTGGTTTCACGCCATTCGTTGAAGGATTGCGCCAGTCACGTCACGAATCGTCGTCCACCCGCAGCGGCCAAACAGGTTCGGCAGACTGTGGCGGTATTTGTTGAGCGTATTCCGGGACAATTTGGCCGCTTCGCAGGCGGCGATGAATGCTTGGTGGTGATCGCGGATTGAAGTGCGCAACGCCTCGCGGATGGGCTTGGGGATTCCGACCCCGTGGGTCTCGCGTTCGAGTTCGGTGATCAGCGTGCGCAGAATATGATCCGCGACGCGCTTGTCCGTGACATGAAGCGTAAAATACCGCGGCTTTGGCCATTCATCCAGGCGGATGCGTGCGGACCAAAGGCGGGATTTTTTGCCACTGGCTGCCAGGATGAAAGATATACGCGGTCATGAGTCCCCCGGCTTTTCGCCGCGCTGGCGGCAGAGTTGATCGAGGTAGATGGAAATGTCCGTCCGCGGGACACGCGAGGATCGGCCGATCTTTACCGGGCGCGGAAACGCGCCGTTCGCGATCAGGCGCTCCAAGGTGTGCTTTGAAACGGAGAGCTTGTGGGCTGCGCGGGGCAGCGTGAACAGGTCGAGGTCATCGTTTGTCGCAAAACAAGGTGGCGACTTACGATCCGCTGTGGACGAAGGGACAGAGTGAGCCATGGACGTGACGATTTCAGGTTTACGATCTTCGCGGTTCACCATTTCGATGGCGCCGCCGGCGATGCGAAGCCGGGTTTGTCAGGCGGTAACGGGGCCTTTCTCAGGCGGGTTGCGCTCCTCTGGTGCGAGCAAAGTGGGACAACGGTTTTTCTCGGGTCAACCCCCGTGCCCAGGGCGCGGATCGACGCCTTCAACCACTAATCGCGAGCATCTCCGGTGGTGTCTGTCGCCAATCAAGCGCGGCGTTAGGGTCGGTCACCCTTGAGATTCGTGTAAGGAGCGGGCTCGCTTCGCCAGTCGAGAGCGAGCGCCGCACGGACTTCGAACAGATCGCCGTTTTCGACGAAGATCTCGTCGTTTCGGCCTTGATCGTCAGCAACTCGGGCTCGCCAACCCGGTGCTCCCACCGTTGGAGGTGAACCGCAGGAAAAGAGACCCAGCAGCCCACGAGCGCGAAGCGCACGACGAGGGCCGTTTCGCCCATCGGCGTGATTTCTCCCCAGATCGAGGGCGCGGGCCGGGCAAGAGGTGCGGTGCCGGGAAAGACTTCGAGGCTCATGCGGCTGTGGCGTGGAGGGTGTCGTAGGTGCCGTTCATGATGCACACGTGGGTGTGCAATTGCGGATCGAGCGCCCTTTTGGCGTCATGGGTAACGACGTCCGCCACCATGTTCCCGGCGCGACGTTCGGAGTTTTCACCGCCTCGCCGCATGCGGGTCGCCGACAGTGCCTTCAGCCCTCGGAGGGTTTCGGCCACGGCATCCTGCCACCAACGACAGTTCCGCTCGCCACGTCGATTTGAACCTTTGTCCCGCACCATAAGTTTCTCCCCGGAATCCGGGTGCAGTCCCGCGCACAGTTTTTCGAAAGATGAGAGGTGGCACCCACCGGATAAACCGAGCCGTTTGGCTCCGTCCCCCCGCCAAATTAAAGTCCCTTCACCTTCCGGGTGAATTGCGGCTAGATGCCTTTCCATCAGTAATCCTCTGTATCCGTAGCCATCGGTGTAATCTGTGGTTAAAATAAAATACTGAATTTAGGCTGAAGCGTTTCCGAAAAGTGTCACGGACTACGTGACATTCTGGACAATCGAGATTTCCGCGTGGCTCACATTTTCGCGACCTATCTCCGCCGTGCCTGGCTTCGCGGCAGGTCTCGATCCCCGCAACTCCAACGACCCCCACAGCGGCCTTGGCAACACGCGATTCCACCCCGCCCTTTCGACCGCCCGCACAGTGTCACTTATTACGTGACATTGTAGAGCATCAGGTTTTCCGCTGCGGATCAGGTTTTCCCGACGTGCCTTGGTTGATCGGACCAATGGCCCGCATGATCAGTTTGCCGGCCAGTGCTGCTGGATTTTCCCGCGCACGAAGCGGGCGCTCTCGGCGAGTTGCTCCATACCGTCGACGCCATCTTCAATGCTGATCCAGCTGTCGAAGCCCACGCTGCGCAGCTCCGTAAAGATCGCATCGTAGTCGTTCAGACCCTTGCCCACCGTCCCGTGGCGCAAACGTTTCACGTAGCCTGCCGAACCGTCTTCCTCACGCCGCAAATCCTCCAGCGTGCCTTCCGCCAGCTAGCGATCACTCGCGTGCATCGTCACCACGCGATCCTTCACTCGGCGCAACAACTCCAGGGGATCGTCCCCGGCAATGAACGCATTGCTCGGATCGTAATTCACCCCGAAGTGCGGATGCTGAATCCGTGCGATCAATTCGCAGAAAACATCCATTTTCTGCGCAAACTCGGGATAGCTCCAAAAATCATCCTTATAGTGATTCTCGATGATGAGCGTCACCCCGCACGCCTCTGCTTCGGGCAGACACGCCTCGATCGAGGCGACGACGAGATCGATTCCTTGCGCACGCGTCAGCTCGGGACGGCGCTGGCCCGACAACACCCGACAATACCGCGCACCGAGCGCGGCCGCCATGCGGATCCAGGTTATTTCCTTTTCCACTTCGCGAGCACGGAAGTCGACATCAGGGTGCGCGAAATCAGGTGAACAACATAGCATCGGAATAACCATTCCACGGCTCTCCACCTCGCGCCGCGCCGCGGCCCAATTTCCTGAATCCGCCAGCTCGATAAATCCACTATAGTATTCGAGTCCATCCAAGCCGAGCGGCTCGGCGAGATCGACCCACTGGCGCAAGGTCATGGTGCCGTCGCGCACCAGTTGGCGCATGAAGGCTTTGGGGAAAGCGGCGAGTTTCGGCATGAGCGTAGGGTGCGGGGGCAAATAAATACGGGCGCCGGTTTAAACCTTCACCGGATTGCGCCCGTGAATGGAGAACTGCTCGATCTCGAGCACAACGCCATTAACCGGCCGTGACTCGTCGCTC
>CAYVDZ010000018.1:0-18744 GCA_964450575.1 uncultured Opitutus sp. | reverse complement strand
ATCCGAGAGCACCGCAGGATCGCCGCTATCGATCTCGCCCAGGTGTTCGTCGGGCTCGGTTTTCTTTTTGCCGTGGGGCGGAAGCAAATACCGCGTGGCGCCGGAAGGGCTGTCGTGTTGGACCGCGATCGCGAGTTCGGTACTGGCGCCGGCCGCGAGCACCTGATTGAGGTTGGCCCGCAATTCATCCGCGAGGTACTCCACATCACCCGCAATATAGATAAGCACAGCCCAGGGAGTCTTGGTCGCGGAAATCGTTTTGCGAGCGGCCTTGCGGGCGCTACTGGCGGAACGGCGGCGCGCGGTGGCGCGCGGAGAAGAGGGACGAGTCGACATGGCAGTTGAGACGTTGAGGAGGAGAGCGGCATGCCGCGGTCACGGGCCGCGGGTATGATGCTTTGGGTGGTGCCGGGCGACGGCCAGCGTCACAGAATTCATCCGCTCATGCGAGTCAGAATAAAGGCCTTCTGCGTCACCGGCGGGAATTTTTTGGAAACTGAAAATTGCACCCAAGCCTAAAGCCGGCGCGTCCGCCGCCGGTGTAACGATCGCGCGAAGACGCCTGACTCGAAACCAAAAGGGTTGCATGGCGCACGGCAAATCCGGTTTAGTCTCCCCGGCGGTCGTCCTCACCCCTGTTCGTCATGCCTCTGTGTCTTCTATTCCCCACCGGTGCACGTTTCGCTTTCCTGCGTGCCCCTCAATCATTCCCTGCCGACCAGCAGCGGCTGGCGTTATCGCCGCTTTCGACGCGTTTGGCTCCCGATTGAGCGCCCCTCCAGGGGCCGCGAAAAGTCGCGATCGTGCCGAGATTGTTGTCCCGATTAGATTGAACCCCACTCCTCATGAAATCACTGTTCCCATTGGTGTATGTAGTCCGCCTCCTGGTGATGGCGTTGGTGCCTTTCGCTCCGATCTCAGCCGCTGAATCGCCCGCCGCCGGTACGGTCGAGGGCCGGATCCTTAACGCTGCAAGTAGCGATTTCCTGGAACGCGTGCGCGTGACCATTGAGGGCACCTCCCTCGAAACCTTTACTGACACGTCAGGTTTCTACCGCATCTCTAATGTACCGGTTGGGACCGCGCGGGTGCGCGCGTTCTATACCGGTTTGGTGACGCAGATAATTCCCGTGGCCGTGAAGCCGGGGGAGACGGCGATCCTCGATTTTTCCCTCTCCACGCTGCCTCAGCGTCCAGGAGCAAGTCGGCCAGGCGAGGTCGTCACGTTATCTGAGTTCCTTGTGAGTACCTCACGGGAGATGGACGGCGCGGCGATCGCGATCAACGAGCAGCGGTTCGCCTCGAATATCAAAAGTGTCGTCTCCACCGACGAGTTTGGAAACGTTGCCGAAGGCAGCGTCGGTGAGTTCCTGAAGTTCCTTCCGGGAGTTACCATTGAATATGAGGCGGGTGCGCTCGCCCGCGGAATCTCAATCAATGGGGTGCCTTCGGAGAACGTCCCGGTTACGGTGAACGGTTTCAGCATGGCGAGCGCGGGCGGAAATAGTGGCACCGCTCGAGGCGTGCAGATGGATATGACCTCCATTACCAGTACGTCCCGCATCGAAGTGGTCTATTCCCCTACGCCCGAGTCGCAGGGCAATGCCCTCGCCGGCTCCGTCAATATGGTGCCGCGAAGCGCCTTCGAGCGTTCCCGCCCGGAGTTCAAGGTTAACGCGTATGTGATGATGCGCGACAGTGCCCGTGATCTGGGAAAGACGCCCGGACCGTTCGAGGCCTCGACGCGCAAGGTGAAACCTGGCTTTGATTTTTCCTATATCAGGCCGGTCACGAAGAATTTTGGATTCACCCTTTCCGGCGGTCACTCGGAGAATGGCACCAAGGAGGAGTTTATCCAGAATACCTGGCGCGGAGTCAGTGCGACAACCAATGGAGGTGCGTTTCCGCATACCACACCAGATCGGCCCTATCTGACTACGACCGCGGTGCGCGATGGCACCAAGCGAGCGGCGCGGACCTCGTTCGGTGCGACGGTCGACTACCGGCTCTCGCCCAACGACCGGCTATCCTTTTCCTATCAGCATTACTATATTGATTTCCTCGTTTTGAATCGAACCATCACGTATAATATTACCGGAGTCGCCCCCGGGTTTACTCCGTTTTCCGTACGCAGTAATCCCGGGCAGGGCACCTTACAGCTTGGTAATACCTATCGCGACCGGCGGAACTCCACGGCTACGCCGTCCCTGGTCTGGCGGCATGATGGACCGATTTGGAAAATGGAAGCAGGGGTGGGACTCTCGCTCGCCCGCAATACGTTTCGCGCGGTCGACAAGGGGTACTTTAGCAACTCCACCGCACAGCGCAGCGGGGTAACGATCGCCTTTGCGGATATCTTTTATCTTCGCCCCAATACGATCACCGTTACCGATACCGCCGGCGCGCCGGTTAATCCGTATGATATCAACAACTACGCGGTGACCCAGGGGACATCCAATCCGGTGACGAACCGCGCCACCCAGAAGGGAGCGAACGCCAGCATTGCCCGCGATTTCGCTGGCGCGTTACCTCTCACCCTGAAGGCCGGAGTGGATTTTCGCCAGGATCAACGCGATCAGCGGTCGGCCAATTACGCCTTTCCCTTTGTCGGCGCGGATGGGCGGGGCAGCACCACGCCCGTTGGCAGTGACGACGGAGCGGCCCGTTTCTTTGCGCCGGGCTATTCGCAGCGCGAGATGCCCTTCGGATTTCCCCGCGTCCAGTGGATCGATAACGAGAAACTCTGGTCCCACTTCCAGGCCAATCCCGCCCACTTTGCCCTCAACGCCAACACGGAGTACCTCTCTTTCGTCAATGGCTCCAAATACGCGGAGGAGCTGGTGTCGGCTGCCTTTGTGCGCGGAGATCTCCAGTTTCTCGAGCGCCGGCTGAAGTTGGTTGGCGGGGTGCGTGCAGAGCAGACTAATATTGAAGCCGAGGGTCCGCTGACGGATCGTACGCTCAATTACCGTCGCGACGCCAATGGCAATGTTATCCTCGTCAACGGCAGTCCGGCTTTGATTGTCCCGACGAGCAACGCACTCGGCGTCTCGCAACTGACCGTTCTTGATCGCGGCGCCCGCGTCGAGAAGGAGTACCTGCGTTGGTTTCCGAGCTTGAACGCCAGTTTTAATCTCCGCGAAAATCTCATCGCGCGCGTGGCGTACTATCACTCGATCGGCCGACCCAATTTGAATCAGTACGCGGGTGGTCTCACGCTGCCAGACGACGAACTCCCGCCGAGCTCGACGAACCGCATCTCCGTCAACAACGCCGCGATTAAACCGTGGAGTGCAAAAACGATCAGCACGCGGTTGGAATACTATTTCGAGGGCGTTGGCCAGCTCTCGGTCGGAGCCTTCCAGCGCGACTTCGAGAACTTTTTTGGAAACACCACTTTCCGTCCGACGGCGGCGTTTCTTGCGCTGTATGGACTCGATCCCACTACCTACGAGCCCTATGATGTGGCGACGCAGCATAACATCGAAAGCAACGTTCGCATGTCGGGCATCGATGTCAGCTACCGGCAGTCGCTCACGTTCCTGCCCCGGTGGGCTCGCGGCGTTCATGTGTTCGCCAACGCGGCTTCGCAGCGGACCGAAGGCGAGGCGTCGGCGAACTTCGCGGGGTATATTCCGCGCAAGGCGAGCTTCGGGTTCAGTTTCGTCCGCGAACGCTATAATTTCCGGATGAACTGGAGCTATCAGAGCAAGAACCGGTTGGGCGCGGTTGCGGCTGGCAACAGCATCGATCCGGGAACCTTTAATTGGCAGTCGAAGCGCGTGTTTCTCGACATCTTGGGCGAGTACTATTTTACGAAGCGATTCGGAGCGTATTTTACGTTGCGCAATGTCGGCGATACTCCGGATCAGCGCGAAGTCGAAGGTCCGAAGACCCCCTCTCATGCTCAATTCCGCAGTCGCGAGCACGCCGGTTCACTCTGGACCTTCGGGCTCAAGGGCACGTTCTAGTTTGGACACCGTCCGTCCTGCTCGTTAGCAAATGCTCGTCCTTAGCGAAACCCAAATCATGACTCTTCCTCTGCGTTTGTTATTTCTCGCGGTCAGCCTCGTGCCGGCCGTGCCTTCCTCCGCGACGGTGTATCAAGGCAACGGCCTCAAAATTGGCGAGGTGACGGCCAACTCGGCTGTGATCTGGACCCGGCTCACAACTGCCCCCGAAGCCAACTGGTCGGGCACTCCTTTCCTCGAGCCATCGCTCGACGGTAACCGGAAGGGAGTAAAGGCTGCCACCGCCGTTGCCCGGCAGTCGGCCATGAGCGCGGCGGCTACCCGCGCGGCAGATGCCGCCAGTCAACAACCGGCGGTAATGACACAGGGGGAACTGCGGGAGGTCGTGACCAAAGCGGATTGGCGGTCGCAGCTCCCGGCCGGTCTGACGCTGGCGGACATGCACGGTGCGTTGCCGGGTACGCCCGGCTCCACGCGTGTGATTTTAACACCTGTCGCAGGCGGCCCGCGCATCGAAACTCCGTGGGCCGCGGTCGGGGCCAAACGTGACTATATCCGGCAGTTTACCGTGGAGTCTCTGAGTCCCGGAACGGCGTATCGCGTTCGGGTCGAATCACGGGACGCCCGAGGCTCGGCGGGGGCGACGGTCGAGGGGAATTTTCGCACCGCCTCCGCGGCCTCGGTCACTTCGCCGGTCAGGTTCAGTGTGGTGACCTGCGGAGACTATCCCCGACGGGATGACCCGGTGAACGGTCATCGGATCTATGATACCATGAGCCGCATGAAGCTCGATTTCATGGTGCATACTGGCGACGTCGAATACTATGACAAACCCGACCCTTGGTCCACGTCGGCCGAGTTGGCGCGCTTAAAATGGAACCGGTTGTTTGCACTGCCCTTTCAGCGGACGTTCCATAACCAGACGCCCGTCTATTATACCTACGACGATCATGACATTCTTAAAAATGATTGCTGGCCCGGACAGACTTTTGGCTCTCTGACGTGGGACGAAGGCGTGGGCATTTTCGCCGAGCAAACGCCATCCTCATCCCGTCCCTACCGGACTTTTCGACACGGGAGGGATGTGCAAATCTGGGTGATCGAGGGAAGGCAGTATCGCAGTGCAAATAATACACCGGATGGGCCGGCTAAAACCATTCTCGGAGCCGAGCAAAAAGCCTGGCTCATGCGGACGATCGCCGCTTCCGACGCGACGTTCAAGGTGTTGCTCAGTCCCACGCCCATCGTGGGGCCGGATCGTGGGAACAAGAACGACAATCATGCCAACACCGGCTTTAAACACGAGGGTGATGAGTTGCGCCGTTTTCTGGGTGCGCAGCAGAACCTCGTGGTCGCGTGCGGCGACCGGCACTGGCAATATTTTTCCATCGACCCCGTCACGGGTACGCGCGAGTTCGGTTCCGGTCCATCGTCCGATGTTCACGCCGGTGGCTATATGCCGCAGCCCGGTGACGAAAAGGTGCAAAAGTTTTTCCGGCTCAATGGAGGTTTCCTGACCTTTGCGACGGAAGTGGGGAGGCAGGGACCCGCCCTGTTGGTTCGTCATCACGCAGTCGATGGTGCGATTGTCCATGAGGTGACACTTGAGAAAAGCGGGGAGCTCAACGTCAGTCGGCTTCCCTGATCCAAAGCGGGACGCATTCAGACATTATAGTATGGCAGTTCTCACCGATTGGACGATGCGCGGGATGTTTATTTCCATCTCGAACGCGTTTAGCCGTGGCCCTGGTCCAGGGGGCGGGCCGCAACGACGTTCTGTTAGGCCGAAGCCATTGTCAGGGCGGTTGCTGGTTATCGCATTGTTGCTGAGCTCGTGCGGCGCCGCTCAAGAGGTTTGGTCACGGCATATTATCGATAACTCCTCAAAGGGAGCGGACGGCGTCCGCCTTGCTGATGTCAATGGGGACGGCTTACTTGATATAGCGAGCGGCTGGGAACAGGGCGGAATTGTTCGCGCTTATATCAACCCGGGGCACGCCGGCGTGAAACAGCGATGGCCCGCGGTTACGGTTGGTCCGGCGACCCACGTGGAGGACGCAGTCTTGGTCGATCTCGACGGTGACGGTGCGTTCGATGTGGTGAGCAGTGGAGAAGGCGCGAGCCGTTCGATTCTCTTCCATTGGGCTCCGCGCGAGAAGCAGCGATATCTGGATGCGGATGCGTGGCGGACCGAGGCTTTGCCGATCGCTCAGGATAAAACCAAGTGGATGTTCGCTGTCCCGGTTCAGTTGGATGGTCGGAACGGTCCGGACTTGGTCGCTGGCTCGAAAGGGAGTAAACCCGGGGAGGCGACGATTGGCTGGTTTCAATCGCCCACGAATGCCCGGGACCTCAACGGGTGGAGCTGGCATCCGCTCCGTTCCGCCGGATGGATCATGGGTATCGAGGTGGTGGATATGAATGGAGACGGTGAGCAGGATATTGTTTTCACCGATCGTTTTAACGGCGCTCGTAGTGGCTGCTACTGGCTGGAGAATCCGGGAGTACGGCACCAGCAGGATCGCGCGTGGAAGGAACATCCGATCGGTGTCGCAGGCCAGGATGCCCTTTTCTTTAGTTTCACCGACCTGGATGGAGATGGCCTGCTCGACGTCGTGGTGGGAACGCATGAACCGAAAGGGACGGTGCCTGCGACGGCGCTTTATTACCTGCGCCGGCTCGACCAAGCTGGAACTCGTTGGGCCGGGCGGAGGATCCCGCTGCCCGCAGACTCAGGCCTCGTCAAGTCGGTGACAGCCGGCGATATCAACCGGGATGGAAAGACCGACTTGGTGGTCAGCTTCGTGCAGGCGGAGGATAAGTCCGGGGTACTTTGGTTGAGTCATGACGGTGCGCCCTTCACGGGTCGGTGGACATCCCATCCCCTGAGCGGACCTGAGGGCGTGAAGTATGATCTGGTTGCCTTGGTGGACCTCGACGGGGATGGAGATCTCGATGTGATTACGACCGAAGAAACCGCTAATCTTGGGGTCATTTGGTACGAGAACCCGACCATGAAGGCTCCATGAACGCTCGGGCGATCTTATCCGGAATTCAAAAGTCGTGGGCCGCGGCTCACGCCTCGTCCATGCGCACGGTGATAGCGGCAGCTTGTATTATCATATCATCGGTTCAGGGAGCGCAACCGCCCGACCCGCCGCCCCACGCGACCGTGGGCCAACGCCTGATTCCGGCGGATGTGGACTGGGCGAATCTGGTGTATAAAACAGATTTCGATGATGCTTCAGGATTAAAGGATTGGCAGCTGGAGGGTGGGAAACGTGTCAGTATTCAGAACGGAAAGCTCGTCCTCGAGAGTGAGCCCGGAGAACGGAGCAATCACCTGGTGTGCTGGTTGAAAACCGAAGCACCCGCTGACTTCCTGCTTGAGTTTTCGGTCAAACCTCTAACCCGCAAAGAAGGGCTAAATATAATATTTTTCAGTACCCGGGGGCACCAGGGGGAAAGCATCTTCGATCCTGCGCTCAAATCGCGCCATGGCGTCTTTCGGCAGTATCACAGTAGTGATCTGAACGGCTACCATATTTCGTATTGGGCAGGCGATCGAAGCACGGCCAACGTGCGCAAGAACGCCGGGTTTAAACTGGTGGCGACGGGCCCGGATCTCGTCTGGGGAGCGCCGGAGGGGTCATTTCAAGTTATTCGCGTATATAAACGCGGCGGCACCGTCCGCCTCATGGTCGATGATATTATTTCGGTCGCGTTCGACGATGGCGATAAGGCGCACGGTCCGGCTTGGACTCATTCCGGTTGGATTGGCCTGCGCCAGATGGGTCACACGGTGCGGTGTGAATATGATTACCTCAGGGTGTATCCGCTGCGGAGCGAGTAGCGCACCCGAGTTTTGGTTTTGACGCTATGACGTAGTGGCGACTTAGAGCGGGTGGGAAAACGTTCCATAACAGATTAACTGCAGCATCTGCAACACGAGTTGGGTCGATTCTAACAGACCTTTGGGTGGCGTCCGGCGAAAATGGATTCGTTGAAGGTGCAGTTCGGTCGAGCCCTAGACTCAAGCGCTGGACAATTTGCGCCGATAATCACGATCATGTCCGCTCCCACGCTCCCATTCGACCGCGAAGTGTGCGCCGTCTGCGGGACAGGCACCGCGGAACTGCGGGGATTTATGCGTGTTTACGTGGAGTGGGGACGACTCGAGTTCTGTACCCCCGCTTGCGGGCAGGTCTTTAATCACGACCCCGCACGCTTCCGCCCTCAGAGCTTGGACTCGACCGCGGAGAGCTTACGAAGCCAGGAGCAGGACGAGCATCTGAGCGCTAAAGACGCGCAGGATCATGATCAGAGGGTAAACGCTGACATAGGAAACCGCCGCATCTTCGCTGCCTGAGAGCGAGGTGGCGAACGCGAGGGCGGGCGGATCCGTCATGCCGCCCGCGAGCAGACCGCAAAGCCGGATGTAGTTGAGCTTGAATACGGCCCACGCGACTACGCCCACGATTAGCAGGGGTACGAGCGTGATCGCCGTACCCCACAGCATCCAACGCAAACCATCTCCATTGGTGAGAATCTCGACTGGAGTCGCAACGCCGCCGTGGGGGTGAACTGCTGATCACCTCGGGATATGCGCGTAAGATTGACGCCAAAACGTCGCACCAAATCGAGTTCGTCCGCCGTCTTTCCAAGGGCACCCCGGCAGGTCACGAGGACCCGGCGGGTATCAACGTTGCCGGTGGTAGTGCGCAGATCGACGGCGCTGGGCTCACCAATAACCAGCCGAAGTTTCTCCAGGCCGGCGGGCGGAGCGACCACGAGCAGGTCGTCGCCGAGGGCGAGACGCAGCTCGGGACGCGCGACGCTCGTGATCCCATCGCGCGAGAGGCGTGACACCACGGCCTCGGCTTCCTTCAGCGCCGGGATCTCCGCGATCGGAATGTCCACGAGATTCGGATTGGTAACGCGCAGGACCAGCGTTTGAATGTCACGTTTCTGCGATTCGTGATGCTCACGCAGCGCATGTTTCTCGGTTTCGACATTGACCCGGAAAAATCCGCGGATCGCCAGCATGGTGAGAATGGTGCCGAGGATGCCGAAGGGATACGATACGGCGTACGCCGAATCGGGCAGCTCAAGCATCTCCTCCGTTAACCCAGGGATCTGCCGCAGCGTTTGGCCGGAGGCCGCCAAACTTGGGGTGTTCGTCGTCGCGCCGGAAAAGAGCCCCGCGGCCGCGGGCAAGCTGACCCCGCCAAAAACGTACACGAGCACCACCATGCCGGCGCCGGGGAGGACGATGGCGGCGGCCATCGCATTCATGCTTAGGCCCTGGCGGCTGAGTGACGCGAAAAACCCCGGACCCACCTAGTTAGCGGTGCCGCCCCGCTGGCCCGCTCCGTTTCCCGCAATATCGATTCACTGTCGCCGAATTGCGACTCAGGTTTCAGCCCGAACTGGGTCCAACCCTGTTCGGGAGATCGCCTGATTGATCTCGAAAAGACCGGCCGAATAAATTCGGTCTTTTCTGAGCAGAGTATCCTTTATAAAATGTTCTGCTCCGGGTTATGGCTGATCCTTTTTAACCCGTCGGCTTGATCGATGCGGGCCGTTCGTATCAGGTTTATGCATGCGCCTTCACGCCCTCCGTCACTTTGCGCTTTCGGCTCCGCACACATCGTGGGTCAAACAGTGGGGTGAGTGCTGGTGTTCAAGGTGGCGGATTGGATGTTTCTCATTATTGCGCTGGATGCTGAAACGATCGAGGGCGTGGTATTCAAGTGCACGCCCGATGAGTTCGATGCGCTCACAGACATTGACGGTATCACGCAGGCGCCCGATTGCGCCAAGCGGCATTGGGTGAGAGTCGGCGACCTGGCGGCTTTGCCAACGGCGGAGCTGGAGCGGCGGATCCGGCGGAGCTATGATTTGGTCGTGGCCAAGTTGCCGGAGAAAACCCAAGTGACGCTACAGTCGCGGGGTGGCAATTGTATCAGTCCGTGATGCTTCCAAATCGAGCTTGTCCCCGAAACCTGTTTGCAGATCGTACCGTCGTCTCCGCGGTCGGAATCGATCCGGCCCATTCTGCTGGCACTCGCAGGAGCAACCGGATAATTCCCGGGCCATGATTGCTCATCGAGACCATTCGAGGCGCACCATCGAAATAAATGTGCTGTACTCATTGAGGCAGGCGTTCGGGGTCCGCTCTTTCGCAGTTGTGGCATGCGGGCTGGCCGCAACCCCTGGTTCTGGAGGCGCGGAGAGTGTAAGACCGATTGGAACCACGGTTCATGCGCACAGCTCGAATCAAGGTGAGCTCGTGTCGGAAACGAAGGTTATCTCGGTTCGTAAGATCTGGGACCGTGGTGTCCATAATGCCTTTACCGATTTAATCCGGTTTCGCGATCACTGGTACTGTGCGTTTCGAGAAGGCAGTGGACATCGATCGGATGAAGGCCGAATCCAGGTAATCGTATCGGTGGACGGCGAAATCTGGGAGTCCGCCGTGCTGTTGCAAGAAAGTGGGATTGACCTCCGTGAACCGAAGTTGTCGGCCACACCGGATGGGCGGCTGATCATGGTGATGGGCGGTACGGTCTGGCGTGATGGCAAGTATGAAGGACGACGGCCCCGGATCTCGTTTTCGACGGATGGTCGTTCGTGGACCCGGCCGGAGCCGATTCTCGAGCCCGGACACTGGCTCTGGCGGATTACCTGGTTCGAGGGTATGGCGTATGGGGTTTCGTTTTTAGGTGGGGGAGGCTCCGCCGAGCCGCGGCGCGCGTATTTATATAAGAGTGGGGATGGAGTGGCCTGGGAGCAGGTGGTGGCCCTGGGTGTACCGGACGTGAGCGAAACCACTCTGCGATTTTTAGTGGACGGGGAGATGATCGCCTTCTCCAGGTCCAGTACTCGCGGAGTTGGTACGCGCCTGGGTTCAAGCCGTCCGCCCTATCAACACTGGCAGTGGAAGGAGGATCGTGTCACGCTGGGCGGTCCCAACTTCATTATATTGCCCGATGGACGATGGGTGGCGGCGAGCCGGGTCGCTCTCGATGAAGTGCAGGGTGCGGAAGGGCTGCGGATGCCCGAGGGGCAAACCCAGCCTGACGCTGGGCCATCGCGCACCGCACTTGGCTGGCTGACAAGAGAGCGCTTTCAGCCTTTTCTAATCCTTGAGAGCGGTGGTGATAATTCTTATCCCGGCATGGTCTGGCACGACGCTATGCTTTGGGTGACTTACTATTCCTCGCATGAAGGAGAATCGAATATCTATCTCGCACAAGTTCAGCTTCCGGTGAGTCCGGGGCTTTCGACTCGTGATGGCGGCGTTCCTTGATTGGACCGGAATTAGGCGCTTGAAAGCCGGACGCGACCAGCATCTATCAAACGTGCGGCTGCGGGTTCGCCTGCACCTTTTCCGGCCGATTCCATTCATCCGGTTTTTAGATTGTGATAGATGCTTTCAACCAGATCCGCTCCATATTTTCTCTCCAGCCGCCTGACAATAAAGTGGCCCCGGGCCATGGCTTGGAAGTGATCGATAAAGATTAGATTTATGAGCGCTCCACCGGCGGCACCAATTAAAGGGATCGCTTGCGCCGCGACCTTCCCGGTGACTTGGATACCAAACCGTTTGGCGATGGGTGCAAGCAGGCGAAGAAGGGCCGGGGCGGCTTCATCGATCATTCCTCTCCCGGCGAGATAGTTGAAAGAGCGGGAGACCGAGCGGGCCAGCGCCAGGCGTACCGCGAAGTAACCGGATTCTGCAGCGTCATCGTGCGTGCTTCGCCCGCCGAGTGCGAAGACTTCCAGGCACGCGAGCTTGGTGGCCGAGTCGCGGAGGTTTTCGGATTCGCTCCTGGCAATATCACAAATCGATCGGAGTATTATTGTCGTGGATACTGGAAGCTCGAGCGCCAGTCCCGGGAGGCCGAAGAGGCCGCCCGCTCCGCCGGTCATGATCACGGCTGCTTTATGAAGCCAGTTCGAGCTTGGTACTTTGGGAGCGTCGCCCAAGGTAAAGATTGCGGCGTTGGCGGCTTTTAAAAGGGAGTTTTTGGTGATCTCCCCGATCCGATTGCTCCACGCGATTGGCATGTGCTCCAGTCCTCGTTCGATGGGAGTTCCCAAAGCATGGGTGATTTTTGCCGCGATGCCCGGATGTTCGAGCATAGCCTTCGCATCCGTCAGAGCGATGATGTCTGATTTATCCATTATTATTTTTGGACTCCTTCTCCGTCTCGGTTTGCGCTCGCTCGTAACGAATGAACGGGCCGTTGGACTGTGGGCTTGTAGTGTTGTTTCGTCGGGCAGTCGATTTGTCCAACAGTGGCCCGCTGCAATCGAGCGGCGGCCTTTCCGCCGCTGGAAGAAGGCGCGACCGCATTTCGTTATTGAGTGCGGCCTTGCATCCGGGTTTGGGAGATGTTCGCGGATGGGAATTTGGAAGCTATTGTGTTGCCCCCGTAACGCCCGGTGCTTTGTCGCTAATTTTTTGATCCTTAGGGCAGTAACGAGTCAGCTGATCTGCGGTCTAGGCGCTTGCGTATGCAAACTCATTCCCCCGTTTTTCCGCTGATGAATTGCCGGCTCTCATCCGGATCTTTCATTCTGATCGGAAGTGCGCTTGTCCTCATGGCTGGATGCGCCTCCGAACCCAAGTCGTATGTTCTCTCAGCTCCGCCTCCGCCAGCACCCACCGCGCCGGTCGCCGTGGTGGCAGTTTCGCCCGCGGTGGTGACAACCACGCAAACGACGCAAACCACTCAGACGACTCCCACTGGCAGAACGGTGACAACGCGGACGCAGCCGGTCAGTACGGTGACGGTAACTCAAGCTCCGCCCACTCCCCGAATCGAGCTGATCTCGGCGCAACCGACGTCCGCCCATACTTGGGTGCCGGGTAACTGGACGTGGGCCAACAGCCAATATCAGTGGATGGTGGGGCGTTGGGAAGTGCCCCCGTTTACGAATGCGAAATGGATGGCACCTCGTTGGGAGACGGAGAGTGGCGCTTACCGGTTCTACGAAGGTTATTGGAACTAAGGTATAGGCAGGACTGGATCGGGGGGTGGGAAGAGTGCAGGCGGGAATGTCTGCCTCGCGATGAACAGCATCGGGGTTTGTTCTCGGTGCTCTTCCCGCCGATGCGGATACGTGGGATCTGGATCTTGTGAACTGAAAATCATACTGGTCCGACAGTTGCTTTCGGGTGCTCAGTCCGAAGTCGAGGCTACTATGGCAAGGTGGGAGGAACGACGACCGGTTGTGCTGGGTGCGCGCGCCTGGGAGCGTTTCGTACGACAATACTGAATGAAAGCGGAAGCGTCAGGCGTTGTTTCGAAATCCGGAGTGTCGTGGGCTATAGTGCCCGACAGAAATGCGTGCAGGGTAGAAACGATGAACGGGCTTCGTCGGTTCTGCTGTCGGATTGCTTTTGTCTCATTCCACGGCTTGGCTATCCAAATGACGTCCGTTTTTCGCGACTGTGGACTGCTTTTCCTTTCACTCTCAGCCGGCTTGTTATTCGCGCAACCGGTGGATGAGCCGGTCGACTTCAACAAGGCCCGCCAGTTGATCGAGCGAACGCGGGGCGGCGAGTCGTTGTCGCCGGAAGAGAAGCGCTATCTCGATCGCGCGCGGGCCGCGCGAGAGAAGCAGCAGCGTGCGCAGCGTCCTGACGGACGGCCAACCTCCGCTGACGGTGCGGCTGCGGCGCGGACGGGCAAACAGCGTCCGGCGCCAGCTCGAATTGCTGCGCTCACGGATCTTGGTGCTGCTGACCGCTACGAGGGTCACGACGGTGGACTTTATGGCGGAGGCCGTAATGCTGCGCCTGATACTCTTCGCGCCACGGCTGAGAGGGAGCTACGCGCGGTTCGCCCGCGCGATTCGGCCGGTCAGCCGGCCGCTGATGGTATCATCGGCTTTGTGGCGCTGAGCATGTCGAACGCCACACAAGAGTTCTCGCATTTCAAGCGGATGGCGGATGCCTCGCCGCTCAAGTCCCCCCGGGTAACCATCGTCGATTGCGCCCAAGGCGGCCAGGCGATGGCCGAATGGGCATCTGCTGACGCCCGGACCTGGCAGGTCGCGCGCGAACGACTGGCCGCGGCAGGCGTCACGTTAACACAGGTTCAGGTCGCATGGGTCAAGGTCGCCAACAAGAGTCCCGCGGGGTCGCTCGAAGAACATGGACGCAAACTGGAGCGCGATACGCTAGCGCTGCTGCATCATGCTCGTGAGTTGTTTCCCAACCTGCGCGTGGTGTATTTAGGCAGCCGTACGTATGGGGGTTACGCCACGAGCGGACTGAATCCGGAGCCATATGCATTCGAAAGCGCATTTGCTGCGCGGTGGTTGATTGAGCGCCAGATGCGAGGCGACCCCGAACTCGCTCTCACGCGCACGCCGCTGCTCCTCTGGGGGCCTTATCTTTGGGCTGACGGCACCCGTGGTCGGAAGGGCGACGCGCTCGTCTGGGAGCGCAGCGATTTCGTGGCAGATGGAGTGCATCCTAGTCCGACGGGCCGGCAAAAAGTGGCCGAACTGCTCATGACTTTCCTCACCACCGATCCGCTCGCCAGACCATGGTTTGCTGCGAAGTGACGTCACCGCGCTCTCTATAGCTTTGGGTCTATAGCGCTCGGTCCTGCGATTTCGCTACTTGAGGTGGGTCTTCGCGCTCGCAAGAAGGGGAGGGAGCGGGTTTGCTGTGAGTCCCGGTTCCGCGTCGGTAAACCTTATTTATCTGCGGCTCATGTTTACTGATCCAGCAGGAGGAGCGCCGCTCACTCCACCGCGACCTTTTATGTTCCTTCGGCAGCTGGATGAACTTCCATATAAGTGGCTTGAAAGTGAGAGCTGGTAGCGTTCAGCTCGAATCGTGATGTACTATGAGTTCCATCTGTGTATTCCTGCGGCGCAGTATCTCGACTTCTACCGCGGCACGATGCGGCAGGTCATCGCTAAATCCATCACCGGACAGAAAGTTCAATTCCCTGCCTCTTGGTTACAGCAGTACGTTGGCCACGACGGTATACACGGCCGCTTCTTGCTCACTGTTGGCGACAATAATAAGTGTGTCAGCCTTGAACGGGTGAAGGCGTGAGGATCCGGTCCCGTGCCTTTCCATCCGCTAAGCATGCTCAGGATATTTCCGCACCTGAACACATTGCGCGGGGTGGACGCGGCCGTGCGCTCCTGACCGACAAGGTTCGGTCGGTTGAACACACGGTGTTCAATGATGATAACGGCGAGACGATTGCTGATAGTTGTCTGATGGAACGGAGTCTCACTACCCGGCTAGCGGACGCGCCGCTCAGCGATGCACTCCCGACGATGATGGGGGAATGCTGCAACCGGATCCTGTTGAGTATATGTGTTCCTACTCATCGCGTTCGGGGTCCTACGTACGGGGATTTACATGCCTCAATCACGTAGACCTGCGGATGGTCGGATCGGCCTGTTGATGGCAAAGTGAACCCATGAACAGCACTTTCTACTATGCCGTGGTCCTCTCGGGACTCATTCTGGCGGTGGGCTCGCTCATCATGGTGGTTGCGTTGCGCAACGCCCCGGAAGGGTTTGAAGGTGAGGATGGATTCGTTGGGCTCACCAAGGGCGACGAGCAGCTCCTGGGCGAGTTCGCCGCGTTCCGAAGCCAGCGGATGGCTCACATCGGTCAGGACAGGATGATGGCTTGATCGGATCGATGCCGTCAGCCGGTCCGAGGACAAGTGATTGGTGCCCCGGATCGATCTGAGTGCTTCAGAGATAAATATTGAACGGCGGAAGCGGTTGGACACTTTCGTCCAATCCGCCGGGTGACCGGTTCCCCCAGCCCGACTTCCGATCGTCGAGGAGATTCCGTTTGGTCGTAGCACGGAGCAAACCGGTTGTATCGAAGTCCGGCGATAGCGTCAGGAGGCGGCGTTGACGGCGGTCGCGTCCGTCCACACCCTGCGAGTCCTATTACTCCGACCGCTCGCAAGCTCCGCTGGGGAATCCTTGGGACCGCAAGAATCGCCCGGCTGAAGGTTATTCCCGCGATCCAACGGTCCGTTCACTCCGAGGTCGTCGCGATTGCATCGCGATCACTCGAAAAGGCCCGCGATACCGCTCACGCTCTGGGGATACCGCGATCCTATGGTTCGTATGCCGATCTCCTCGCAGATGCCGGGGTCGACGTAATCTACAATCCGTTGCCAAACGATCAGCATGTTGCGCTCACCCTTCAGGCCGCCCGCGCCGGGAAACACGTACTCTGCGAAAAGCCCATCGGTCTTACTACAGCCGATGCGGAGCGCCTGCGCGATGCGCCTCAGGATCGCATCATTCTCGAAGCCTTTATGGTGCGGTTTCATCCCCAGTGGCTACGGGCGAGAGAGATTATACGCAGCGGCGAATTGGGTGAGGTCCGCATCATCACCGGGTTTTTTAGTTATTATAACGTGGACCCCAAAAATATTCGCAACGACCCGCAAAAGGGCGGAGGGGCGGCGTGGGACATCGGCTGCTACCCGCTGGTGGGTGCGAGATTTTTGTTTGAGGCGGAGCCGCGTCGAGTCGTGACGTTGGTTGATCGGGATCCCTCTTTTGAGGTCGACCGGGTGACCAGTGCATTGGTCGATTTTGGCGGGGGCCGCCGGTTGGAGTTCACGGTCTCCACGCAGAGTGTGCCTTTTCAATCGATTCAGATTTTTGGGACAAAAAAGCGTCTCGAAATCCTTATCCCGTTCAATGCTCCGCAAGGCGAACCCACGTCCTTGATCATCGATGATGGATCCACGCTGGATCGCAGTTCAGCGCGCCGGGAAACAATTCCGGCCTGCGATCAATATACGGAGCAGGCGGATGCCATGGCGCATGCAATTCGTGGCGGGCCTCCCCTGCCGTACGGAGTCGAGGACGCGATTCAAAATATGCGAATCCTCGACGCCCTCGCCGAGTCGGAACGACTCAGCGCGTGGGTGGAGGTAACGCGCGAATTACGCTCCGGGGCGAAGCGTTGAGCCATTCCGGAGATTCCGCATAATCCGGTACGCGCTTTCCGTTGCCCGGCCGGCTAATCGCGTCCCATCTTGATGGGAACGCTCACGCGGACATTGACGGGATATCCGCCATGGCTGACACCGGGGTAGAACTTCCACTTCGCAATCGCGTCCACCGCGCGCTGTACGATCCTGCGGTCCACCTTCTCCAAGACGGTGACATCACGCACTGAGCCGTCGCGTAAGACAATGAACGTAACCGTGATGAACGCAGGGGTCGACCGGGGGATTCGACCGAGGTCCAACGGAGTGGTGACGTAGGGTCGTGGGGGCGTCCGCAGTTCCGCTTCGGTCGCCAGTCGATCGAGATGCAGCAACGTTCCGTCTAGCTTGAGCTCACGTCCAGCGCCAACCTTGCCACTCACCTTCAGCGGCTCGTAGCCATTCGCGCGAAGTTCATAGGTTAGATCCCGCGCCGGGATGTCCCTTAACGTCAGTGGCGTCGTTCCGACTTCAAGGCCGTCGCGTGTTACGGTCGCGCCGGCGGGAGTGCTGGTGATCGTGACGGCTCCGCTTTCGAACGTAGTGACTGCGCGTGTCGTCTCGCCTCGGGTGACCGTGACGCGTTCGGTCCGGTCCGGCCAGCCGGCACGATTAAACTGCACCACGTAATCACCAGGAGCCAGATCGTCGAACCGGGCCGGGGTGCGTCCGCGGTGCAGAGGCGGGGCGTCTTCGGCTGTATTAGATGTCCGGATACTAAAATCCGTTTCACCTGGTTCGCTGGAAAAGGCGATCGTGCCAGTGGCGCGCTCGAGGGTGATTACGCCCAGGTCGGTGGTCTTCGATCCAATGATTTCGGCGGTGAGTTCCACCGGCATGTGACCGGCAAGCGTGATCTTTAGCCGATGTCCTCCCGGGGAAAGATCCTCAATCGAAACCGGAGTTGGCAGGGGCGGGCGGTTGTCGACCTGCACTTCGGCTCCGACGGGTGATGTCCCAAGTTTTAGGATACCGGGACTTAACGCGGCGCGGGCCGCTTCCAGTTCCGGTTCCAGCTGCCGACGGGTCTGCTCCCCGGCTTCGCGACGCGCTTGCGCGACGGCGGCCGCACGAGTGGTCTCCGCCTCGCGGCGAATGCGCTCCACCTCCGCAGCGGCCGCTCGTTCTGATTCGTGAGCGCGTTTTTCGGCTCGATCCCTTTGCTCTTCCAGTCGCGTCACCTGTTGGGCCACGGAGGCCGTTTCCTGACCGGCTACCCCGGCTTCCCCGGCAGCGACCGTTTTCTCCTGGTTTGTGGCAGCTTTGAGGGCCTCGGCGTCGAGATAAACCTTCCAGGAAACCGCCGCGCCGATTACGGCGAGCGCGAGCGCGAGATGCGGCCAGTACCCGCGCTTGCGAAGGACAATGACGACCGGTTCACGCGGCGGAATGGGTGCCGCGGCTGGTGCCGCCGTCAACGCGGGCGGCTGGAGCGGTGGCCTCGGGGCCTCGTCCGGTGCCGGCATCGGACTGCTTGGCGGAATGGACGGCAGGTGGATGGGGTGCAGGGGGACGGGCGGAGATGCCTTGGCCGCGAGCACGAGGGGAGGAGGTGATAGTGATGGAGGCTCCGGGTGCGGAATCCGTACCGGCTGAGATGGATCGGAGGTCGGCGGCTTCGAGGCCGATCCCGCGAGGGCGTCTACACTCGGGAACGGGACGATTGGAAGCAGAGGTCTGGTGGGA
Organism: uncultured Opitutus sp.; assembly: GCA_964450575.1. GTDB lineage: Bacteria > Verrucomicrobiota > Verrucomicrobiia > Opitutales > Opitutaceae > ER46. The sequence continues at coordinate 77 of CAYVDZ010000018.1, read as the reverse complement.
GGAGGCGCGGCCCCCGCCGGTTCGGCGGCAGCGGAAACGGTCTGTGTTGATGAGATTGAGGCCGCCCGGCCCACGAG
>CAYVDZ010000017.1:0-18753 GCA_964450575.1 uncultured Opitutus sp. | reverse complement strand
TTCCAGGACAGATCGAGGCGCAGGCCGCCGCACGCAGCGCGAAGAATGGCGGCCTGCTCTTCACCGAAGCCGAAATCCAGGCCTTCAACGAAATCGCCGCGGAGATCCGCAAACCCGCCTGGAAGCCCGCTGACTTCAAGGTGGCGGAGTAAGGTCCGCGGCGCCGTATCCAGATAACCCCGACGCCCCGACGCCCCGCGCTCCCGCGAGCGCAAGCGCGGCCGGGGCTCGAAAGGAGGTACTGTTAAAACCAGCGCCTCTTTTTTGTGCCTTTCGGGGCCGCTTGCCACCACTTGAACCGCGTCGGCGGTGTCGAACGCGGAGAGCTCAGTTCCCGCGACAAGCTCTTCGGCCCCCGACCCCGGAATCGAGCTATCCGGTCGCGGTCCGAACTAACCTTTCCGTTCGCCACCCACCGTCCCAAAAACACTACGCTGATCTATTCTCCGTACGGATTTAAAGCTGACTGACGCCCAATCAAATGGGCGCAAAACACCCGCCACTACCGGGCGGCGGCGAGCTGGCCGGCGAGTTCCTCCTTCAAACGCGCCAATTCACCCGCGACTCCCGGTGAAGCGATGAGATTTCGCATTTCATAGGGGTCACGGTTCAAATCGTACAGTTCATCCGAATCCGGCAGGTCGACATAGTGAATATACTTCCATGCCTCCGTCCGGATCGCCTGGTAACCCATCCCCCGGGTCCGCGGAAAAACGGTCTCCGAAAAGTGCTCGATGAGAAACGCGTCCCGCAACGCCGGGCCGTTCTGGCTGAAAAGCGATACCAGCGATTTTCCATGCAAGCCCGCCGGGGCCTTCACTCCCGCAACCTCCAGCAGCGTGGGGGCGAAATCAAGCGTGAGTGCCATCTGGTTTCTTCGCGTGCCTGCCTTGATCAGGGGCGGGTAACGCAGGAACAGCGGAATGCGGATACCTTCCTCGTACGCCAGCCTGCGTTCCACGCTCAATCCGTGCTCGCCATAAAAATACCCATGGTCGCTCGTGAACACGATCAACGTGCGATCCAGTTGTCCCGCCGCCTCGAGCACCTTGAAAATGTCCCCCACGCTGTCATCCACCGCCGCAAGCATGCGCAACCGGTTGCGGATCGCGTCGTCACTCGTGCCGGTGTTGGGCCCGAGCGGCTCCAAACCAGGAATCGGTCGCAGCAACGCCGGCTTCCCTTGCGGCGCGGCCAGCGCATTGGGACGACGCAGGACTTTCGCGTCTTTATAGAGGCTTCGATGCCGCTCCGCCGGTATAAAGTTCGATAACGCGGGATCGGACAACGACCCGTCTGCGCGCTGTACAGTTTCGGGGTGTACAGCCTTGTGCGAATAATAAAGCAGGAATGGCTTGTCGCGTTTCGACTTCAGGAACTCGATCGCCCGCTCGTTGAGAATGTCGGTCACATATCCCTGCGCATGGACCTGCCGGCCGTTGACATTCAGTTCAGGGTCGAAGGTCGAGCCCTGCCCTTTGAGGCAAACCCAATGATCGAAGCCAGGGCGGCGGGTGTCATCATTGCCCATGTGCCATTTGCCGACAAACGCCGTCTCATATCCCGCTCGCTGGAGCGATTGCGGAAACGTCGACAACGCGTGGCTCGCCGGGCTGCGGTCGGTGTTGTCAATGATGCCGTGCGCGCGCGTCTGCCGACCCGTGAGAATATTGGCACGGCTTGGCGAGCAGATGACGGTCGTGGCAAAGGCGTTTCGAAATATCATGCCTTCACGCGCGATCCGGTCGATGTGGGGAGTCTTGCTAAACGGATGCCCCGTGACCCCCAGGTCATCCCAGCGTACATCGTCCGCCAGGATAAACACGATGTTCGGCCGATCCGCAGGTCCGGCGGCAAAACCGGAAGCCGCCACCACGAAAGCGGCGAGCCACCCGGAGTAGAAAAGACGCGGCCGTCTCTCGACGGCACCCTCGGTGCGTTGGGAATGGAATAGTCTGTCGCTCATGGGGTGGCTTTCATGTCTCGATGGCTGATCAACTGACGGATGGCGGAATCGACCAGCGCCTCGCCGGAACCCGGGTTGCTGCGCGTACTCGCCAGCCCCGCGCCGTAGCCGCCTTCGCGCATGGCCTTGCGATTCGCCACATACCCGATCGCTCCATTGGCAAGCGCGTTGAGAAAGGTGAATTGATACGGCGAGTTTTGTTTCACCGCCAGGCCGAGTTCGACAAACATTTCTCCAGGCATGCCGACGAATGCGAGTTCATCTCCCACGGAAATGACCATTACTTCAGCCTCAAAGGTATATTTTCCATCCACCAGCGTGACCATCATTTCACCATCGTGAAATGACGGCTTGTTGCCAAACTGCCGCGCAATCGCCGGCGCCTTCTGTTCGTGCAGGATCAGACGGACCATCTCGCGCGATACCTTGATCGGCGCCGTAGCGAGCGGTTGCAGTTGTTCGTACGTTCGCACCACTTCGGCGGCGACGAGCGTGCCGATTCGCGCGGCTTCGTGATAGCCCTTGGTCCGTCGCGGTTTCTTCGGATCGAGCAGGTAATAATGATTGATATTGCCGGCCGCACCGATCGTGAAATGGGACAACATCCCGGGGCCTTTCACGTCGGCGAGGATCCTGGAGATTTGATACGGGAAGTCCGCGGAGTAATGGAAGCCGCCGGTGGTATCAAGGTGCAGGGCAAAGTTGATGACAGTCGCGAGCGGCTTTCCGTCCAAGGCCTCCGCATACAGCACGGGCATCCCGGGATCGGTCGGACCGGCGGGACGAACCACATTGACCAGCAATTCGTCCTGGCCTTTCGCAGGGTTGGACACGACCGTACCGTCTTTCATTAGAAAACGCCGGTTGAATGCCAAACCCGGCACCTGGCCGATGGCCGCGTGGAGCCGCGCTTCAGTGAGGTTGCGCTCAGCGAGCTGCACGCTTTCGGCGATCAGCTGCGGCAGTCGCTCCAGATAGTCCGTTGCGACTTTCATCTGGGCGGATGCCGCGGTCGGATAGAAGCGAGGCCGGATATTCGGCCCGGTGTGCGTGTGCGTGGCCGTGATCATTACGTTTTCCGGCGGCACGCGGCTGATCCTCGCCACCTGCTCCCGGGCCGCGGCGATGAGGTGCACGGGAATACTTGTCAGGTCACACGCGACGATCGCCGCCTTCACCCCACCACTCTCAAAAACAACGGCTTTCGCGTGGAGCGGATCATGGATGCCGGTCCCGACGATCACCGGGAACGGAGGTCGCTGCGGAACCTGGAAAGGCATGTCGGCCGGCGGCGTGATATCGACTGCGGCCTGACCGAAGCGCAGCGGCTGGGCAGAGAGCGACGCCGTGGAGAGTGCAAGTAAACCGAGGGAAAATATAAGGGAGAGAAATTTCATAAGGGGAAAAGATGAAATCGGGTAACTATTGAGGTTGGGCAAACGACGATCATTCGGCCCAGATCGCACCGATGACACCGATGAATACATCCATCTCCGCCTCGCTATGCCGTTAAATCTCAAGGAAGCAAGTCACCACTGAAAGGGCGTTATCCCGCTGCTTTATTTGTGCCCATCTGTGCAATCTGTGGCTCTTCATCATTCGTTTTTGAGCTGCTGAATAGTTACGAAATCGGGAACAATGAAATCGGGAAACGCAGGCAATGTCTCCTGACACCCCCACCCGCCACCCGTTACTGGCTACGCCAGCCGCGTCGCGGCTTAACGCAGCTCCTTGATCCGTATATGGCGGAACCGTACCACGCTGCCGGGCTTCCACACTATAAGGTTGCCGACGTCCGGATGGACTTGGAACGCGATTCCGCCGCTGGGTGGCACGCCCTGCGTCGTCTTTTCAGTATGCTGGAAATCGGTGAGCAACCGTTCATTCATCCATACCCGAATGCGGGCCGGCTCCCCTTCCATCCGGATCTCGAGGTCGTTCCAGGCGTCAGGCCGCACCAGCCGCGCCCCCTCCTGGTTGCGATAAACATAAGCATGCCCGATGAACGGGATGAAAATCGCGCCGACATCCGAACCCGGCCGGTAATCCAACGTCATCTGGTGGCTGCGTCCATCCGGGCCCACCCGCAGGAAAACGCCCGTGTCCATCGGATACGTGAGCTGCACGCTCAGCTTCAGCACGAAGTCGGTAAAGGGTCCCTCGTGCCACAGCAGTCCGCCCTGGCCGGGAGGATCCTGCATGCCAAGCAACATCCCATCTTCCGCCCACCATTTTCCGTTAAGATGCAGCGGTGGCATGCCGTCATGCGGTTGCCAGGCGCCAAGATTTTTCCCGTCGAACAGCGACACGAAACCGTCGTCATCCGGCACGGTGAGACCCGACCCGGTTAAAGCCTCGCGCACGATCGGAGTGATGCCCTGCGCCATCCGCGAAAAGCCGAGATCCGTGGGATGCGAACCGTCGACCGTATCCTCCCCATCTCCGCCCAGCAATTGCGACGCATGGACATAGTGGATACGTTTGTCCCCGGCCGCCTTGAGCCGGTCGTGGAGTTTGCGCAGATGACCATTGATTTCCGCGACCCTCGTGCGCCGGGCGGCGATCATCCCGGCATCGGTATAGTTGATATTTTCGACCAATACGATGGGGGTCTGCGGGTGCTTCGCGCGAAGCAGCTTGACGAACGGCTCGACGCGTTCCTGCGCCTGCGCGACCTCCAGATTCGGCAGACTGTCGAGGACGAAGGCCGCCGGATCGAGTTCCGCGAGCAACTCCGCGAGTTCGGTCTCCGTTTTCCCGTTGCCGCTGAATCCAAGATTAATGATCGGCCAGTCGAGCGTCCGCCCGATGATGGACGGATAGGCCATGCCGGGGCGCGACGCACATCCACCCTGCAGGATGGAGGTTCCATAAAATACAATCGGTTTGCGCGCGGCATAACGGTCCGGCGCCGCTTCCAGAGTCGAGCCCTCGGGCAGTCCGATTTCGACTGACTCGACGCCGTTGTAGAGAGGCAGATACAGCATGTATTCGCGTTTCCCGGAACCGAGATTCCGCACGAGCGTGCGCTCATTGAGGGTCGGGCTTTCCGGACGTCCCACGGCCAGCCAGCGCCATTCGCCGGCGTCACGCACGTAGAGGTCCAACCCGCTGACGCCGGTCGCCGGCATGTGCGGCATCGCGAGGCGCTCGGGATTGCGCAGCTTCCAGCGCGCCCGAATAAAAGGCGCGTCCGTCACAAACCGATACCGCAGACCGGCAGAGTCATGCGAAAACCTCCAAACGGGAGCGCGCACGACCGCTTCAGCCTTGGCCGGCAGCCGGTCATACCGGTGCTTCGTATCTGTCCACGCCTGCCCTTCGAGCGAGAGGGTCGCCAGATCGTGCCAGACGGACTTGCGCTCCGCCTCGGGCCCAGTCTGGGCCTGGCCCAGGCTGAGGAGGGCAAGAGCCGCGGCCAGGAACAGGCCGGGCGGGACCCAGGAGAAGCGGAACGTCGACTCGGGTAATTGGAATCTCATTACAGAATTCAGCGGATCAGAATGTACCTCTCACACCCATGGAATATTGACCACCATGCTTCTGGACGCGGAACTGTTTCGCGTATTCAGGCGTTTCGCCGCCGTACCGAAAGGCCGCCGGGTTCGCGCCGAGTGCGTTGCGGGCATTGGCAAACAGCCCAAGCTTCGACGTCAGGCGATAATCAATGTTTATATCGAGGGTGGTCCGCGCCCCGTCCCATTGATAGCCATCGAGAACCCCGACGCCGGGAATGCGGGCGCCCCGGGTGAGGCCGCGATAGTTCCATTTGGTCATGACGGTGATCGGCCGGCGGGTAAACGTGAAGCCCCAGTTGGCACTGCCGGAAATGGTATTGCCAAAGCTCGGTTGCGTCTCGGCATCAAGGTCGAGCTTGGTTCCATTCGCGAACACCTCGAACATTTTTCCCCAACGGCCGAGAAAGCCGAGGGAGTGCTTGAGGTTGATCTCCACGCCTGACATCCGCGCCGTTCCGAAATTACGCGGCGTCGTGATTTGAAAACCAACGTAGCGCGGGTCCAGATCGAGCTCTGCGAGGTCGGACTCCGTGGCGATCCGGACAGAGGAGCCGAAGAAGTCCTTCACGTCCTTGCGAAAAGCACCAATGCCCAGCATTCCGCCGGTGTTCGAATAATATTCAAACGTGAGATCGAAATTGTCGGCTGTCCATGGCTTCAACCCCGGATTTCTCAGGCTGATCGTCCCGGGGAGTGCATCCGGGTTGGCCGTTTCATCAACGTCGAGCTCATTGACGGTCATGTTGGGAATGATCTGGTTGAAATTCGGCCGGCCGTAGGTTCTGGCATACGCCAGGCGCGTGATGAAATTCTCCGTAATGTTATAGGTCAGGTGAATGCTGGGATAAAATCCATCATACGAGCGCTGCGCACGGGCGGCCCGCTCGAAGCGCGTGATCCGCTGTTGCTCGAGAGAATTGACCGCTCCTGCCTCCGGTTTGCGCACCAGTGCTCCGGCGGCGTTGCGCACAAAGCTCCCGTCCGGATTGCGCTGCCAGACGGCAGTGGGCTCAAAGAGCATTCCCTGCCCCTTCCCTGTCGTCTTCTCATAACGTACGCCCGTCAGCACATTCAGGCGGTTCTTGAAGAGCCGCGTCTCAGCCTGGACGAACGCCGCCTCGACCGTTTCCTCGAACAGTTCGGAATTCCTCACCCGAAACGTTTCCGCAGCCACCTGCTGTGCGACCGTTTTTGAAAAGAGCCGGGGCTCGGCCTCGTAGGCACTCCAGGCGCGATGAGGTGACACCCACGGAATGTTTACGAAGCCAAACCCTGAGTTGCGGTTCGCGTAGATCTGCGCCGCATAGGGTGTCGGCCGGGCAGCGGTGACCGCGTTGCCATCGGGTCCATTGTAGGTCCAGCTGATTTCCTCCCGCTGCGTATCACGGATCTGAACCCGCTGCGCGGCGCCGACCTGCAGTGCCAGCGGCACGACGAAGCGGTTGATCTGTCGTCTCGCACTGGCGTCCATGGTGCGCACCTCATCCTGAATGGTGCGGAGCGAGGAGTTTGCCGCGGTCAGGCGATAGTTATTGATGTTGGTGAAATCAATCGGCCGGTTGGCGTTGTCGAGGAACTCCGTCCGGCCCGGCCCCTCGTGGTTGATATCTGAATACACGACGCGGAACGGTCCGTTGAGCAGGGACGTGGTGGAAAAGAAATGCCCCGCGTCCGTATCCCGGAAGTACGTTTTCGAGGTCGACCGGCTCAGGCCGGCCTCGAGCTTCCAGGCGCCATCATCGAAACGATAGCGAACGTTGCCGGCCTTCGTCGCGCCGCGAATATTGAAAAACTGACCATTGAGCGTAAGCGCTCCCCGGCCGGTCGCTCCGCTCGTAAAGTCCGGGCCGTACGTCAGCGGACCTCCGCCCGCAACCGTCGGCGTCGCGAGCGTGCCGACATTCGAGGTCATCTGGTGCATGCCATAATAATTCCAGAACTTATTCACCTGCGCGCCGGCAGACAGGACGGAATTTGGCGTCACGCGCCAGTCCGCCTTCAGGCTCAGAGACTCACGTTCCGTGTAGCGGGGCGAATCCTGCAGGATATGCTGTTGCAGATAGGGCTGTGCAAACGTCGCGCCCGTCCCGGCGGCGGTGGCGTTATATACTTTCGCCGAGACATAGGAGTCGTTGAACTGATTCGAACTGAGCGCCGAGACCACCACTCCGAATTTATTATTAATCGGTAACGTGTAGTTGAAATCCGCACCCGGCAGCACCCGGTGCCGACGCTGCTCGAACGAGTGCGGTATCTTCTTATGAGTGAAGTCGCCTTGGTTGGCGGAGAGATAGACGCGGTAGCTCAGGTGCGCTTTCTTCCGTTCAAACGCGCTTTTGCTCACCATGTTCACCGTGCCGCCCAGCGTGTCGGCCGGCTGCGAGGGCGTGGGCACTTTCGTCAGCTCCACCCGTGAAATGCTATTGATGGAAACCTGTTCAAACTGAAACACGCGCGTGGAGCCGCCGTAATGAGCGTTCGCCATCTGCGCTCCATCGGACGTGACACTTGTCAAATGGCTGTTCAACCCGCGAACGGAAATCGACAAGATCGTCGGGTCGGCGAAATCAGCCGTCACGCCCGGCAGGAATTTCATGAACTCACCGACGTTTCCCTCGGCAATGTCGCCGAATGATCCGGCGGCGACGACATTCTTGATATTCGGCGAGAAGCGCTGCTCGTTGATCGCAATCGACTCCGAGTCCATTTCCTCCGCGGCCACCACAAACCGGCCCAGCCGGACGACATTGGAGCCGGCCGCCTCCCCGCCGGTACCGAGATTGACATCATGAGTGATGCTGCCGCCCGGCGGCAGTGTCAGCGGGATCTGCCTGGGCTCAAGTCCTGTATAAAATACATGCAAGACCAGCGGCCCGCTGGGTACGCTGGTTAGCCGGTAGTGTCCCGACTGATCGGTGAAGGCCACGAGGTCCGTCTCCTTGATCGAGACGCGGGCGTTGTTGAGATATTGCCCCGTCGCAGCATTTTCGATCCGTCCGCTGATGCTCCCGGGCGGCGCCGGACTGGGACCGCCGGGGAGATTTGCAGGCGTCTGGGCGGAAATCGGCGCAACGGCCAGCGCCAGCCAGGCGCCGAGCACGGCAAACGGATTTCTCTGCTTGATGCTTTTCATGGGATCTGCGGGCGTTTCAACGGGTGATGAAGGGTCGGGTGAGCGCTGGCGGCCATCGGCCATTGCGCTTCGGGCTTTTTTTTTTGGCTCCGGTTCGTCGTGATTTCTGGAGCGGCTAATGGAGAGCACGCCAGTCTCGCTATCGCGAATCACGCGCAGCGGGGTCCCGGCCAGCAGGCGCTCCGCTGCTTCGAAAGGAGGGTACTCACCTTTCAGCGCGTTGGCGCGAATGCCGTCAGTCAGCTGGGGTGCGAAGACGACCTGCAGTCCGGACTGAATGGCGAACCGTTTCAGGGAACGTTCCGCCGTATCCGCCGGCAGATCAAAGGACCGAACGACGTGATCAACCGCAGCCGCGCCGACAACTTTGTTCATCCCGGGGCCAATACCCAGGAGGCAAAGCCAGAAGAGGATGACTCTTCGAACAGCGAAGAAGGGAACCACCGGCATACTGGTAACGACGGTCAACCCGGTCCAATGACATACCTCTTTTTTAATAAAATGACCGAGAGCGGACGCCCGGTTAACGCTGCATCAGTCCACGGAGCAATTTCAGCGTCTCGCCACGAATCCTGGTCTCCGCTTCAATTTCCAGGAATGACGAACGGGCGGGCCAGGTCTCGTACCCGCCCCGCGCGTGCGGTTCCGGCGGTGGCAGATAGCCGGAGTAGCCATTGGCCAGTTCAATGGTAAACGTCGCTTTGAATGGGCTCTCTTGCTTGAGCGCCAGCCCGGTCTCGGCGAACACTTCGCACGGGATGGCAGCGATCCCCAGATCGCCAATCCGGAAAGCCTGGATCATCACGGTGCGGGTGGCGGGGTAATCAGCCAGAAACTGCGCCTCGCGCGCGTAAACCTGGGGACGCGTTAAACGCGCCCCTGCTTTGATCGTGCCCGCCATCTCGTTCGCCCACGCGAGCCGCTCGGCGTCCGGCTTGCGCACGCCCAGGACGAGTTCCGAGGTCACTGCCGCCAGCTCGACCCATGGCCTGTATTCAATCCGTTGCGACACGCGCCGGACCTCCCGGGCGATGCCTTCGCCCACCTCCTGCATGCGCGGAAAAGCCCACTCCCGCACGGCCGGCTTCGGCGGGGGATCCGCCGAAATTCGACCGTTCACTGGACCCGGCGCAAACGAATGGACGTGCCCGAACGCTCCGCCGCCACGCCAAAGTTGTTCGTGAGCAGACGAACCAGCCCTTCGCTGTTGTCTGCCCGCAGAAATCCACTGAGGGTGACGTCGCTCAGCTCCGGGTCGCCAATAACAAAATGTGCTTTACCTGGCCCCCCACCATGCTGGTTCATCAATGCCACCACCTCACTCAATGGAGTGCGGGAAAACTCCAGGTTTGGGATCCTCCACGATAACCGGTCCGTAAGCTCCACCTCCGTGATTGCATCGATTTTCGGTGCGTGGTGGTCAAAGCTGATGGTGGCGCGCTGGCCGGCCGTCAGCACCGGGGGCGCGCTGGAAGGACGGTCGATCTCGGCTGCCGGGGCGAGAGTTGCCATCTCCGCGAGACTCGACCTCGGCGGAGCTTCCAGCCGGGGGGCAATGCGTACCCGCCCTTCTGTTACGAGCACTTCCACCTGTTGCGAACCAAGCTGCACGGCGAACGCGGTGCCCACGGCCTGTACCTTCACGCCGCCTGCATCGACTACAAAAGGGCGCTCGTTCTTAACCACCTGGAAATGCGCCTCTCCCTGCCTCAATATCACGCGCCGGGCAGTGCCGGCGAAATCGACGTCGATCTCCGCCCCATTCCTCAGCTCAATTTCCGAACCATCTGGAAGCCGGCGCCATTCCGGCCCGGAGACAGACGCGGTAGGTGCCACGTTGCCGGCATCAGGCCGTACCCAAAGGAGCCCGGCGATCAGCAACACGGCGGCACCACTTGATAATACTGAGAGCATGCGTCGACGCCGACGTCGCAACTGCTCCGCGACTTCCGCCAGCAATTCCGTTTCGGCTCGGGCGCGTCGCACCCACCCCAAAGCCGGAAGCTCGGCTTCAGGGCCGGCTGGCAGACCTTCGGGATCGGGTTTCGCGTCTGAGCTATCGTGCTTCATCGTCAAACAGCCCATGCACTCCGCGCTTCCGGAGATAGGCCGCGCAGCGCTTGACCGCGCGCTCCGTCTGCAAACCCACGGTCCGATCGGAGAGACCAAGCTGCGCTGCCACTTCCTTGCGCGAATGCCCGGTGACTTTGTGTAGAATAAAGATTTCCCGACAACGTCCCGGCAACGCCGCAATGGCCTCAGCCAGCAGGCGCACCCGCTCCCGCCGGCCAGCATTTTCCGCCGCATCCGGCCTGTCCTCCGAAACAGCCAGATCCTCCAACTGGCTCAGCTGATCAATCGGTGAGGTCCGACTGCGTCGCACCAGATCAAGCGCCGCGTTGCGGGCGGTCCGGAAAAGAAAAGCCTTGGCCGACTGAATCGGCTGCACTGCACGCGCCTTCCAGATCCGAAGATAGGATTCCTGGATGAGATCATCGACATTTTCACGGGCAACGGGAAAGGATCGGCTGAGATACGATCGAAGTGAGGAGTCGTGCAGATGCACCTCATCCGCAAACCACCGGGTCCGTTCGGCGTTGGATGCGGGCTCGGAAGCTGTGTTGCGTGAGTTCAAAGAGGGAGGAAAAGCAGCGCTGGCGCCAGTGCGGACAACTATTCGCAAAAAAGCACGCCCGGAAACAAGACGTGGGGACGAAAAGGGAAGCAAAAATGGACTATTCTCGCCAATATAATAGTCAATGAAGATCATGATCATTGATCCCGAATCGTCCCGCATTCCCATCAATACAATTTCGCCCCGGACATTCTAGTAGAGTGGCGCAGGGACGTGTAAGGTCGCCTCTGCCCTGATCCAACCTGACGTGCGGTTTTTCCGCCGGCCCAACCGCTGATCCGCCTGCCAGTTGAGCTTTCAGAAGAGGCATTCGTCCCTGATGATCGAAACGAAAGGCATTCCTGCCGGTTGATCGAAACCAAAACACAGGCAGGAATGCCTGTGTCACGAGCCAGCCGCGGGCTCACCGCGCCAACCGCGCCGCGACCATCGGCCAGATTAGTTTGAAGGACGGACAGAAGTCCTCCGGTTTGGCCGCGACCCGCGCGGACACTTCGCCCGGAGCGACCCACTCGCCATATTGGATTTCCAACGGCTCGATCGTGATCGGCCCATCGTAACGGAGTCCGTAAACCCAGACGAATTCCCACCCGGTCTGCTCACACGCATCGATCCGAAACCATCGTTCCGGCACCGTCGTGACGCGCACCCCGATTTCCTCCTCCAACTCCCGGACCGCCGCCGGATCGTAGTCTTCTCCGGCGTCGAGGTGCCCCGAGCACGAGGAATCCCATAATCCGGGCGAGAGGTCCTTCAGCATTGAGCGTTTTTGCAGGAAAACCCGCGCATTCGCATCCAGCACGAGCACATGCACGGCGCGATGCCACCAGCCATTGGCATGCACGGCGCGACGGAGGGCACGACGCACGACCTCGTCGTGCGCATTCACCACATCGAACCACTCCTCGTCGGCGGCCTTTACATTGCTGCTCATTCGTGTCCATTCGTGCTCCTTCCAAGGGAAAACACCATGCCGAAAATCGAGATCAATAAGGTCGCAGAGATTCTAAAACGGAACGAAATCTCCCCTGCCGTCATGCGGCTCATCATTGAAGAGATGAACGTCGCCGCTCAACCCGACACCGGGGACGAAGAGAAGCCGCCAGCGATGAAGAAACAGTTCGTCATCGTTGTGAGTGATCCCGACGGCAAATTGCCGAAACACGATTTTGTCGGCTGGGTCCTGCAGATTCCGGAAAACGAGAGCGTGGTCACCACGACCGAACGCATTTTCCGCGGCGCCTATGACTTTAACGCGTCGAAAAAGGGTCGCCTGCTGCCCGTGAAGACCGTGGGCGAGGCGATCGAAAACGTCGCCGCGAAATACTTCAAAGAAGCGGAAGTCTGGGTGAAAACCAAAACGCCCGTTCTCGTGATCAAGAGCGACAACGAGATCCCGAAGGCCGAGGGCGGGAAAAAATCCCGCAAATCCGACGACGGCGAGTGATACCAACGTTCCAAAGTTTTTAGACTTTCAACCTGGAATCATACGGATGAACTCATGCATCCGTGTGATCCGTGTGATCCGTGGTCAAAACGTCTGCCGCGATCGCGCCGCTCGATCAAAGAGGGCGCTCTCAATCTTCATCCGCTCGACCAGCGGAATCAGAGCGAACGTCGGCGAGCGGCGCACGCCGTCGATCAGTTCACCCAAGCTCCGGTACGCAACTTCGCCCGACTCCAGCTCATCGATGGTGGGAGGGGAATCCGTCCGGCGTGCCGCCAAGCTTACCACGAGTGAGGTCAGCACCACCATCACATCCATCGTCTTCTGCTCACGAAACGTCCCCCGGCCGTAGAACGTCGGGAACTCGCGTCGCGCAATATCAAGGAGCGCACTGCATTTGTCGGGGGCCTCCACAGAACTACTCATATAGGGTATGCTCACCAGGATCCAAGAAGATACTCTCCTTTTCGTTAACCATGACGCTTACCGTCAGGCGTCGGGCGGCCCCCGACGGAGATTCAAGATCCTTTCCGTGCCGTCGAAACCCCGGATTCAAAACCTGCCCGCCGCAGAATCTCTAACCACCTTCGCCTTATAGCAGGAGATCCTTGACGACGTGCCCGTGTACGTCCGTCAGGCGAAAATTACGCCCTTGGAACTTATACGTCAGCCGCTCGTGATTAATCCCCAGTTGGTGTAACACCGTGGCTTGGAAATCGTGCACATGCACGCGATTCTCCACGGAGTTAAAACCGAAGTCATCGGTCGCACCATAGCTGAACCCGGGCTTCACGCCGCCACCCGCCATCCACACCGTAAACGCATACGGGTGATGATCGCGGCCCCACTGTTTCACCTCGTCAATCTTGCCCTGCAAAAACGGCGTCCGGCCAAATTCGCCGCCCCAGATCACGAGCGTGTCATCGAGTAACCCGCGCTGTTTCAAATCACGCACCAGCGCGGCCGACGGCGCATCGGTGTCCTCACATTGAATTCTCAACTGCGAGTTCAAGTTCCGATGCTGGTCCCATCCCGCGTGCATCACTTGAATGAAACGCACACCCCGCTCGGCAAGCCGCCGAGCCATTAAACAATTATACGCATAGCTCCCCTGCCGCTTCACTTCGGGGCCGTACATCTCGAGGACTGACTGCGGCTCCTTGGAGAAATCCGTGAGTTCCGGCACGCTCGTCTGCATCCGGTACGCCATCTCGTATTGCGCGATCCGGGTCGTGATCTCCGGGTCGGCAAAGTCCTCGCGCTTGATCTCGTTCAAGTGCGCCAGATCATCGAGGATTCCGCGTCGCACGTCGCGACTCATGCCGTCGGGATTCGACAAATACAGCACGGGATCACCGCTGCCGCGAAACGCCACCCCTTGATACTTCGAGGGCAGGAAACCGCTGCCCCAATAAAAATCATAGAAGATCTGGCCGCAGCTCGCCTCCTTGTCCCGGGACGTCATCACCACGAACGACGGCAGGTCTTCGTTCTCACTACCGAGTCCATAACTGAGCCATGCGCCCATCGATGGCCGGCCCGCCATCTCGGCTCCGGACAGGAAATAATTGATCGCCGGGGCGTGGTTCACCGACTCGGTGTGCATCGATTTCACGAAGCACAGGTCATCCGCGATGCCCGCAATCTTCGGCAGGAAGTCGGAGACCCACGCGCCTGATTTTCCGTGCTGGGCGAAGTTCGAGATCTCCCCCAACACCGGCCGGGCCGTCTGGTTTCCCGTCATGGTGGAAAAGCGTTTTCCGCCCGTCAGTTCGTCCGGGATCTGGCGGCCATGCCACTCGCGCAGCTTCGGCTTGTAATCGTAGAGATCGACATGCGAGGGCGCGCCGTTCTGGAACAGGTAAATCACTCGCTTCGCGCGCGGCGCAAAATGCGGGAGTTCCGGCAAGCCCGGCACGCCGCGTGGCGCTGTCGCCGAAGCACCACCGAGCGCGCCAAACGCATCGCGTCCCAGCAACGAGGCCAGCGCCGCCGTGCCCACGCCCATCGCCGAGCGACCGAAAAACTGCCGGCGCGTAAACAGGGCTTTGCCTTCAAGAAGTGGATCCATGGAAATTAAGGGACGAGATTTACACGCCAGGAGTGCAGTTTTTCTGACGTCTCGGCACTCCGGGTGAGTGGAGCGAACGACTGCGTCGTTTCACTCTTTTGTGAGCGTTTCATCGAGATTAAGCATCAGAGAACACAGGCCCGTCCACGCCGCGTGCTCGACCGGATCGATGCCCGCCGCCAGCGGAGCTTCGCCGACGCTGGTCAGGGCGCGCGCCGCCGACAGATCACCCGCGAACTGCGCCCGGAGTTTGCCGAGGCGCGCGAGCAGCACGCTGCTTTCACGCTCGCCGGGCAACCGGGCCGTCGCCAACCGAAACGCGAACGCCACCTGCCGGGCATCGTTCGCCGCGTCAGCCGTAGCCGCCGGCGCCCCGGCGTACAACACCCGCTGCGCCATTACCCGCGCCGCCTCGACATACGCGGGATCATTCAGCGTGACGAGCGCATGGAGCGGCGTGTTCGTACGCGTCGCTTTGACCGTGCACACCTGCCGGGCTCCGGCATCGAAGAACGTGGTGGGGCCGACTATCCGACGCCAGAACACGTATAAGCTCCGTCGATACAACGCGTCCCCATGATCCTGTTCATACGTTTTCTTGCCGAAGGTCGCCTCTTCCCAGATTCCTTCGGGCTGGTACGGTTTCATCGCCGGCCCGCCTTGTTGCTCCACGAGCAATCCCGCTGCAGCCAGCGCCTGATCGCGGAGCATGCCGGACGGCATGCGGAAACGCGGTCCGCGCGCGAGCAGACGGTTTTCCGGATCCCGCTCATGTTGCTGCGCCGTCGCCCGCGAGGTCTGCCGGTACGTCGCACTCGTGACAATCCGGCGGTGCAACGCTTTCACATCCCAACCGCTCGCGACAAACTCCCGCGCCAACCAGTCCAACAACTCCGGATGGGAGGGTGGCTCGCTCTGCACCCCGAAGTCCTCCGCGGTCTTCACAATGCCAATGCCAAAAAACGACTGCCACGCCCGGTTCACGGCGGTGCGCGCGGCCAGTGGATTCTCCTCCGACACCAACCAGCGCGCCAGATCCAGGCGATTTATCCGCGTGACTTGCGGCGCTTCACCCGCACTCACTGCGGGACGAAATACATCGGGAATCGCCCCGAAAACCTGCACGTCCGTCAGGCTCTCATAGGAGCCTTTGTTCAGGATAAACGTATCACGCGGCGTTTCAATCTGGTCCATGACCATCACCCGCGTCACCCGGCCATTGGCGGTGTCGCGCTCGCGCACGGCATCGAGATGCCGCTGCAGCAGTTGAGCGTACTCGGGATCCGGCGCGGTATCGCGGAAATACGGCACGGCCTCAAGCAGCGCATTCGCGCCCCGGCGCTTCGGCTCCACCTTCGCCAGCACCGCGGAAAGATTGCCCGGAAGCGCCAGCGCGTCCGCCGACTCGCTCAGCGGCTTGCCCTCGGGGCGGGGAAATTTCTTCACTTCATACGCCTCGATCTCAGCCACGACCGCATCGATCTTCGCCCCCGCTGCGCTCACGGCATCCTTCTCCTCCTTGCTCGACAAATCCAGGACAGGAGGAACCTGCCCGTTCGCGTTACGACCCGTTTCGGACATCTGATTGAAGATGTCGTACATCGCGTAATAGTCCTTCTGCGAAATCGGATCGAACTTGTGATCGTGACAGCGCGCGCAGGTAAACGTCACCCCGAGCCACACGGTCGTCGTGGTCTCGACCCGGTCGAACACGTTTTCAACGCGCGTCTCCTCCGGTATCCGGCCACCCTCGCCGTTGTGCATGTTGTTTCGATTGAAACCGCTCGCGATTTGCTGGTCGCGCGTCGCATTCGGCAAAAGGTCACCCGCGAGCTGCTCAACGGTGAACTGATCGTACGGCATGTTGGCATTGAGCGCGTTCACGACCCAATCCCGCCATGGCCACATTGTGCGTTCCGGGTCGCCTTGGAACCCGTTCGTATCGGCGTAACGCGCCAGATCGAGCCAGTCCCATGCCCAGCGTTCGCCATAGCGCGGCGACGCCAGCAAACGATCCACGACCCGTTCATAGGCGTCGGGGGAGCGATCCGCCGCAAACGCATTCACCTCGGCCGGTGTAGGCGGCACGCCCGTGAGATCGAGCGACACGCGACGCAACAGGGCTTCGCGGGACGCCTCCGGCGCCGGCTGAATTTTTTCCCGCTCGTGCCGCGCCAGCACAAACGCGTCGATGGGATTGCGCACTCGCGGCGCCAGCTCGGCCGGGAGCGACGCGGGGACCACCGGAGCCTTCGGGGGAGAGAACGCCCAATGCTGTCCCCACGGCGCGCCGCCCTCGATCCACCGCTTCAAGAGTACAATCTCGTTCGGCTTCAACGGTCGGTTGGATTCCCGCGGTGGCATGATCTCGTCCTCGTGCGGACTGGTGATGCGCATAAAAAGCTCACTCGCGTCCGGCTTTCCGGGCGTGACCACCGTAACATCATTATGCGTCCGAAAAAGCCCGCTACGCTGATCGAGGCGCAGGTCCGCCTCACGCGTGCCGCCGTCAGGTCCGTGACACCGGTAACAGGCATCCGAAAGAATCGGCTGAATCTCCCGGTTGAAATCCACCGCCTCCGCGGCCGACGCCGCAAGGCCGCTGAACAGGGCGGCGAGAGGCATTACGAGCGGAAACACCCGGGGCAAGGTGGGAAACATGGGGCGACCTTATCAGCGGCGATCACGGCGCGCAATTACGAGATCACGGAAAATGCGTGCGTTAGCCCGCCGATCGAAAGTCCGGGCCGCTTGCCGGCACGGCAACGCCGGAGGCTGGTTCGAACCCCAGGCACCTAAACCCGCGAGGAACCGGCAAAAAGGTCGGCAAGAAATTGCATCGATAAAACGATGAATTCTCGTTAACATTCTATCCCTATCGCTTTAAGTATCCGAATAGATCGGAATTAAGATCGGCAAAAATGCTTACGAAAACCGCCATAGAGCCTGTCGTTCCGGCCCAGAGGCTCCGCCCTCTGGAAGATCTGGCGTGCACGATCGTCGAACGAGCGGCCCGTCTGTCGGCGAAAGTGAGAGAGCCGTTGCGCGTTCAAGTGGCGGAGCTAACGCGCTGGATGCACTGCTACTACTCAAATCTTATCGAGGGCCAGCAAACCCGCGTTCGAGACATTGAAGCTGCGCTCAAAAAGGACTTTGCGGCCGAACCGGAAAAGCGCCATCTCCAACAGTTGTCTCTCGCACATCTCAAGGTGCAGCGATGGGCGGCGTCACAGACCGGTTCGCCTTTCGCGTCCGAGTTCATTCGTGAATTGCACCGGCGGTTCTACACGCAGCTTCCTGAAGCAATGCGCTTAGCGACGGCTTTGAAAGGCAAGAAAACGCCCCTTACTCCTGGCGAACTGCGCGACCGCGACGTGGAAGTCGGAACGCACGTCGGCCCGCCGCACGAGCTCGTCCCGGATTTGCTCGGCCATTTTCAGCGGCGCTACGAGTCGCCGGATTTCTCGCGCATTCAGCGCATCATTGCCATCGGCGCGAGCCATCATCGCCTCGCGTGGATTCACCCGTTCCGCGACGGCAACGGACGTGTCGTGCGACTTTTTTCCGACGCGGTGGTCCAACAACTTGGGATCGATGGCGGCGGCTTGTGGTCACTGTCGCGCGGTTTCGCCCGGAATCGCACCGAATACTACTCGCGTCTGTCCAACGCCGATCAAGGGCGCAGCAGTTCAAGCGCGGACGACGGCCGGGGCCATCTCAGCGAACGCGCTCTCTGGGATTTCTGCGAGTTCACGCTGCGGGTGATGGCCGATCAGATTGCGTTCATGGAGCAATTGCTGGATCTCGACGGACTCGAGCGCCGCATCGAACACTACGTCCGCGTGGTGGATGCCCAGGTCGCCCCCGAAGCCGACCGAATTTCCCACCTCCTGCGTGAAGCATTACTCCGCGGCGAATTTCCCCGCGGCGAAGCCGCGCGCATCGTGGGCGCCAGCGACCGCACCGGCCGCACCGTGCTGGCC
>CAYVDZ010000016.1:0-18864 GCA_964450575.1 uncultured Opitutus sp. | reverse complement strand
TTCATTTTGGTCGTTGGCGTTGAGCATCCTTAAGACGGTTCCCGTGTCTTCATAAACGCAAAAAGGGTCATCCTGCCCGCTGAGCCAAAGGCGTGTTAAAAAAGGAGATCCTTGCGGGTAGGGCGTAATTGCCGCGATTTTCTCGACGCGAATGTATATTGGCCCAAGGTTGGAGGTGAGTTTAAGCATTATTTTCATTCGGAATCCCCTAAGCTCTCTTTCTTTATATTTTTTTGAATAACATAGAAACAGCCCGTCACCCCGTCATTGAATGGCGTCGAAGGGTCCATTTTCGGGCGACGAGTGACGCGAGTGACGCGAGTGACGCCACTGCGGAAACTTTTCCTACGCGTGGGTATATAGAAAGTTTCCGCACTCGCGTCACTCGCGTCACTAATTCCAGCTTTTCTGATCTTGGATTGCATGGTTTCGGTGATGCAATCAGTTCATGGACAGACCAATCCAACTTCGGACCCCGCCCGTCCCCCGCTTGCTTTCAAGCCCCTTGGATTCGAGGTAAGCCGCGAATCTTTTGACGTAAACAGGGCCGGCGCCGTTGGGATTTACTTGATGAGGTCGAGTCGCGCCGTGGAGGACAGCGCGAACCATGTTTTCGGGATTTCACCGTCCGGCCAGAGCCTCTTCGCACGCTCCTGCCAGCCGAATGGCTCGGTGTAGATGTCGGCGGTGGGCAGGGTGGCCTTGCGGCCGTCGCCACGCTCCCACTCCTTCGGGTCGTCCTCGTAGCCGCCTCCATTGAACCACGTCGCGGGGTGGGGCACGAATTTGCGAGCATCTTCGGGCCATCGTGCAACGGCGGCAGCGTACGCCACGGTGGCGCTCAAAAGCTTCTCTGGCTCGCACTTGGTCATGGCCTTGGCGATCGCGCGGATCGCGTCTTGGCGCCCCTGTTTTCGCGGATAGGCGGCGTAAATCACGTCGGCGTCGATAAACAAAATTGGGTCGCGCGCGTTTTCCTTTTCCTTTTCCTTTTCCTCTTCCTCTTCTTCAACCCTCGGAGAGGGTTTGATAACACCTTCGATAGCCTTTGGCATACCCTTCGATAGCCTATCCGAAAGGCTTTCGTTACCCTTCGTTTCGCCATCGACACCAGTTTCAACCAGCGGCTCTGTAAGGTCCGCTTCGGTCAGTCCATGCCGATCCAAGGCCGCAAACACCGGGTTGTGAGGCTTACATTCGCGCGAAATTTTGCCGTACTGGAACTGGACGAACGTGCGGATCCAGAGCTTATCCTTCGGTAGGGTAGCGACTCGACCCTCAAAGGCGTCGAGATCCTTTGCGCACACCCGCGTACCGATTTGAAAGGTAGCTAGCTCCCAGTCGATTTCGATAACGCCCGCCTGGTCGCAGTTGTCCGTCAGGTAAACCCAGAGAAGCTTCCTCTTTGGGTCAAGCTTGCGGAACCACGGGTTGCACCACTTGTTTGTCTCGGTGAATCGCTTGCTCATAAGTTTAAATCCTTGGGTTTTACAGACATCGCAGGGCTAAACGCCTCGACAAAAAGGATCCCGCACCCTACGCGAGAGAGAATCATGCGCGCCCCCAAAATTAGGCGTGGCATGGGCAAGCTAGGGTGCGGAAATTTGGTTTTCATTTTGGATTCTGCCGCGATTCTCAATCACGGGCTTCCGTAGAAGCGTCCGCACCCTCGGAAGATTCCCTATCCAGGTCAACGCTTTTTTCCGGTAGCTGCACAAATCTGTGCTGGTCGAGCGCAGTGCGGATGATGGCCTCGGCGTTCTTGTCGGCCACAAGTTTGATGATGGGCTCGCCGTAGGAGAGCAGTCCCGCGGCCTCCAATGCGCCGGTGATCGCGGCTTTGGCGCGTGTCTCGGGTATGCCGGCGTCGGCCGCGTATGCCTTCGCCAGCGTGCCTAGAGCGGCGCCCATGACGTCCCACAGCACGGCGGGCCCCACGATCGGCTCAAGGACGGCAAAGGCCTTCTGCATGTCGGCAATCGACGTGCGGCCCTTCTGGTGTTGGATATTGAACCCTGCTGGGATGATCCCCTGTGCCGCCAGAGACGCACAGGCGAAATCTACCGCTTTGGTCCACGTGTCGAGGTAGCGGCGCTTGATAAACATCGCAGCCCCGAGCCACGTCGGATCCCGCAACTGCGACACATGCGGACTCGGCAACTTCGTGACCCAGTCCTCGCGGCGTTCGGTCAGGGCGACGGGCGTTGCAGACAGGGCAGAGCAGGTTGCGGCCTTGGCGCAGAAGCCGCAGTAGGAACAGGGCGTTGGCTTGCGGTCTGGCGCCAAGCGACGTGCGAGCAGTCCGTAAGCGACGGTCTCGACGGTGCGGCGGTCGAGCACGTAGCGTTCGACGCGCTTCAGCCGTCCGTATATGAGGTAACCGATGCGACGTTTCTCGTTTCGCGCCTCCATCTTGGGGAGGGCGTAGCCGACGAGCTGGGGGAAATAATTTCTTTGCAGGCCAAACTTCCAATCCATGTCGATGGGGCCCACCTCGCCGTCACCAGTCCCAAAGTACAACGGCTCGAACGAATCCGGTTTCAACATCGTCACTCGCTGCTCGAGTATCATGTCGGATTGCGTGTAACCGTTCTGTTCGGCGATCTGTACGGCCTTCTCGGCCACCCATTGCACTTCGCCGCGCTCGCTTTCACTGAGTCCTTCAAGCGCACCTTGGCGCATGGCAAGGTCGCCGCCCAACAGCATGGCAACGGCCTTGTGCTTCACGATGCCTCTCCCGCGGGGCGTGTTGTCTTCTTCGGCCTCCTCGCCGTCGATCTCTTCAAGATCCACGTCAGGGATTGATTCGAAGTCGGCGCATTCGGAGATTGCGGGCCAAGTGGATGGCCCGAGCGGATGGTGGGATGTGGGGGCGAGGTTCATTTATACCGTCTCCTTAAGTGTGTTGAATTTTTCCAGTACAGCGATCCATGCCTCCCGCCGCTCGGCTGTCACGAAGACCGTCTTGTCGTCCTGCCGGTAGGTGGAGATTGCGTCTTTCAGCGCCAACGCGACCGCCTCCGACTCGACCAAGCTGTTTATCACGTCGTCGATTGTCATTTGGATTCCTCCTTCGGCCCGGCGAGTTCATCCAGCAGCGACAGGGCACGTTGTAATAGAGTGTACGCCCGGAGCGCGTCCGGGTTTTTCTGGTAAGAGAGCGCGTCGGAGGCGCTGTCGATGAAGGTCAGGACCTTCTCGTACTGGTCGGCCTTGATTGCCGCAACGCGCACCCGGGTCCGGCACTTTGTAATTGCTTCGCCGAACGCCATCCCGTCCGCGATCTCCACGCCAAGCGCGGACGCCAGCTTAACGAATTCCGACTGCAGGGCGAAGTGAACGACCCACGGGACGTCCGGGCGTTGCGATGCATGTCCGTTGATATTGCTCATGTGATTAAATACTCTGGATGCGTTAAAACGAGTTTCGCCCATCTGGAGTGAGTTTTGCGATCCTCCGCGTCTGCGTCTTGGTGCCGGCAAGGATCGCGCGGACCATCTCGCCTTTGAATAAAATTGGGTGCTCTTTCATACGCGTCCTGTCTTCTTGTCTGTGAAGGTGATCGCGAGGGCCAATGCGGCCCACGCGTGTGAAGTGATCCCGTATAGCACGCCGGGCGTGGCTTTCCTTCCGATGGCGGCATCCTTGCCTCCGAATCTGTCAATGATGGCCTGCCGGACGTTGCCGTCCTTCGCCTTGGTGGTCCCGCACAGATGCAGCTTCACCTCGCGGCGCAGCATGATCTCCGGAACGAAGCCTGAATCGCTGCACTTCTGATAGAAGCGCCCGATCCAGATGCACGTTTCGAACACCTCGGCCCCAACACTCATTCCATAGGATGCAATCCCTTCGATGACTACCCAACGCGGCTTGTAGATATTGAGCCACGTCGGAAGCTCTTTTATGAACAGTACGTTTGGGAGGAACCCGCGGTCCACGACGAGAGCACCGTTGAACACTACGAACTGCGACTGCGTATTGCCCGGGTCGATCGCGAATGTCAGAGGGTTGTCACTCACGGGATTGAGTTGAGTTCAATTCGCGCGCGTTCGTTGGCCTCGACTAGCTCCACATTTTTCTTTGCGACGTGGGCGCGTATAACTGATTCCGCGAGTTCAGGGTGCACATCAAACAGGCGATGGCTGTTCTCGCCGCTGGGGATACCCATCTGTAGCTGGCGACGACAACCGAAGGCGTCTTTGAGCGTGGCTGAGTATTTATCGCGATCCGCGAACGGTCTTTCGCGCTCGGCCTTCATATCCGCGATAAGCTTTTCTGCTGCCGCGATTTCTCGGTAGGCGCTCCATATTGCGGATGCTGTTTCTTGTGTGATCATGATTGGGTTTGTTTAGCTATATCGAAAGTATGCCGGATGGCCGCTCCTAGGTAAGGGCCTTGCTTGTTGTGCTCCGGCGGCACCGAGCCCCAAGGGGCGAGTGGTGGCAAAGCGTTAGCTGTTTTGCGCGTCCGTAATGGCGCGCATGGTGTGCGCCTCGTTCCTGCCGGCAATTTCCTCGCGCAGTCTCGCGTTATCCGCCTCGATGCGCGCAACGTGGTTAAGTAGCGCTTTGTGCTTGGCGCAGTAGTCCAAATCCAAATTGAATCGCCCGTCATCCTTACCGGCGTGCCACGCCATGTTTGTTAGCTCTGTCAGCAGATGATCGAAGGTGGGATCTTTCACGACTCACCCTTGGCTGGCGCTGCTTTCATTGCGCGTGCGGCGCCGAGCTGCTCCTTAGTGTAGCCGGCAGCGATAAGTTCCTTTAGCACTTCGTTGAGCGCATCGTTCAGGAACTCATTATTCTCATTGAACACCTCCAATAGATACGCCCCGTTGATCCACGCGATCTCGGTGATCCGCTTGGCGTACTCCGCCGTAGCTTCTCCGGCTAGCGGGTGCATCGAGGACCCCTCGTCCGCCCACCATCTTTCGAATGTCGTCCGCGCGGTTTGGATCTGAGCCGAAACGGCATTCGGCGTTTTCTTTGCCCATTTAATGGATTTGCTCATGTCGCTTTCGGTTACGGTTGAGAATAATGGTTTCACTGGATTCGGATAATCACCCAATCGGAGTGATGTGTTTTGATGATCACCTTACATTGGTTCAGGAGGCACCGGTCGCGTATCCACGACTCGCCTGGTGCGTCCGCCTTCTTCATGCGGAGGACCGTATCCAGAGGCAGCGCATCCACTATCTTGGCCCACGCGGCATAGAAGGCCTCTTCGGCTTTAGTGGGGCGCCCCTGATGGCGTTTTAAGCTCACGCCTCACCGTCCTGTTCGAGTAGTGGGCGTGCACGCTCCAGCGCGTCGCCAATAGCGCGCTGCTGGCTGGACGACGTTAGAAACCGGCGATCGTCTTCCGCGTGGACAAGGTCAGCCAAGGCTCTGCGAAGCTTCATGGCCTCATCTTCGATCTCGATGGAGCACCGAAGAAGCCAATAGATGATCGCGACCGCATTGACCGAAATGATCGCCAGAATAATCACGGCGGCGCTCATTGCGCACCGTCCTTCTCGATCTTTGGCGCTTGCCGGAGCGGCGCAATCCGACCGCCCGCGTCGAACTCCGTTTGCGTCGTTACGTCAATACGGGTCGCAACCACCTGGATGTCGCCCGGATTGCGCTCGAAGTGCTGCGTCACAGAGACCCGGACATTGTATCCAAGCGCGATCTTGGCGCGCTGCGAAGCGGTTAATTTGAAGACGAGCACACCCTCGCGCCCGAAGCGGTGCTTCTTTGGCAACGGGCGGTCGTTTGGCTGCGGGCCGGTGGGACGTGGCTTCATGGCTGGGATGGCACGGTTTCGATCGCGAGCGACGTATCAATGGCCTTGATGGTCCGCAGGCGGCGCTCGCGCTCATCGAGCCAAGCCTTCCCAACTAGCTGCGCGACGTAGGGCCAAATATCCCAGCTTATCTCGACGACTGAGGTCGTGCGTCGGTCCCTCGTATTGCGGCCCGTAAAGGTGAACACAACCTGATCGCCGCTGCACGTATTCTCGACCTCTGCCCACGTACTCTTAACTTTAATGCGGGTTGATTTGATTGAACTCATTGTTGGTATTCCATGGGGTGAAACTGCTGGCAAAATTGATCCTGCTCTTCGCGCGTAAGCTCGATCGACGCGCCTTTCCCGTCTACCGCGGTCATTGCATCGCAATACCAACCGCAGCCCTGTCCATTTGCGGGGTGTCCTGCTTCGAGGAATGCCCCTTCGCTGTAACTCCACTCTGCCTTTAGAGTGATTTGTTTCTCGTCGCCGTTGCGCTCGACCGAGCACAGTTGGCGTATAAGCAGCGTCCACATGGGTATCTTGATTTTGCGGACGCTGCTTGGTGTGAATGCGCGCGTGGTTGGCTTACGCGCTCCGGATCTCGGCGCTGCCAAGATGCACCTGTAGATCGGTCTCGGCCTCGATCCGATCGCGTGAGATCTGGAAGGCCTCTTCAACAATCTTGTGCGGACGGTTCAAGATATAGGCGAACGACAGCTTCCCGTCGTTGCCAATTCGGAAGCGAAGCCGCGCATCAACATAGACCGTCGCCGACCCAACGAACGGCTGGAGGCGGATGCTCAACTTGTCAGGCACCCGGAACGTGTCGTCCCGGCGATTTGCCACGCCTTGGATCTCGACGGTCTCGATATACTCGAATGTGATCGCTCCGTCCTTCAGGTTCTTTCCGCCCTTGAAGGTGGCATTCTTTCGGCCCTGAAGTCCCTGAGCCATCTCAAGGATCTCGGCTGCTGCCGGCGTGATGATATCGTCGAGCTGGTCCTCAATGAATTCCGAGAACGCTTCCTGGGGCATGAGTGTGCCATTGTTCTTCACCCACTTCACCCACTCTGGCGTTGGCTCCAAGGTGAGCTTGGCGACGTGATCTCCCCAATTGGGCTGATTGGAAATTATGCCGCCCCCATGGTAATCGAGGACTGCCGTGAACGATCCGCCGATCTCCGTAGCCTTGCCGAACAGGTGTGTGGGTCCTGACAGCTTGTGCGCGTTGACGTAGTGGATGAACGAGAGCGTCTCGTGAAGGCTCACTGTCGCACGCTTGCGGCGCGGGTTATCTGCGAACCGTTCGAGCGAGGTTACATTGCCCGTGCGATCGAAGAGAACCTCAAGGGCTCCAATCGTTGTCCGCTCAGGCCGTTGGGTCTCGCTCTGGCCAAGGGTGCGCGCGGCGAGAATAATCGAGGCCGCGTTATTGTCTTTTGTATCAATCATACTGGGACTGTCTTTGACGTTGTGGTTTCTGACTTGGAAAGCGTTCCGTTACTGGCCCGCTGATTTGGCGACACCCTGCGCGATGTCGGACTTCGTGATCTTTCCGCCGTCGATCGACGCGAAGCGCATATCCTCCTGGTTCGGATTGCGCCGAGTGAGATTGCTCTCTTCGTCGGCGAAGAAAACGGACGGCTGGCGCGGCTTCTTCGGCAGTGACACCTTGATCTTGTCTACGACCTTCAGGAGCGGCGTGTCGCCAGCGCCAAGACCGTTCGGGATGATCGTCAGCTCGAGCGTGAGTTTCGCCTTCGCCCCGGCGTCCTGTGCGTGCTTCGTGGCTTCGCGCAGTGCGTCGTCGAGGTCGTTCATGACCGTGCCACTGTTCATGGCGGCGATCGTTGCGAGGAAAACGCCGGAAGCGGCGGGAGTATTATTCATGTGCGTATGGATTGAGGTTGGTTGCGGGCCGAAAAGATTGGCGTGTTACTTTACCCCGATCGCCTCGAAGAACGACGCGCGCTGTTTAATGATGCGCGTCGCCATCTTCTCAGGGATGTTGCGGAACGTCTGGCCGGCTTGGATACTGCCAGACGAGAGGAGATACGCGTTGGCCTCCTGCTCGTGCGGGCCGACGATGAGCTCCAAGTCTTCGAGCGTCTTGGCGGCGAGTGGGGGTGTAGCGGTGGTGGTGGGCTGATTGTTCTCCGCAACCGGTGTCGCGGTGACTTCCATCGCGCCGTCCGACAAGTCACCATCGGAGGCGACTTGACCCGTGCAACGTGCGTACAGGCGAGCGAACAGCTTCCGCTCCGCCTTGCCGAGAATGGCATCCGCGCCCATGCGCTCGTTTACCTTGATCGGGATCTCCTCGTTCGTGAGCTCGATCTTCTTCTTGCCCCACTCGCACGAGATAGTCCCGGTGACGACTGCGCCATCGCTCACCATCTTCGGCACGGACAGCTTCCATATCGGGAACGTGCAACGGCCCTTCTCCGAAGCGCGACGGAACCAGCCGTGAAAGCCTTCCTTCGTGCTGTATTGGCGACCCGCAAGAATGTTCAGCTCGTTATTTACAGGGTAGAACCCTTTGATCGTGCCCTCGATCAGCGCGTCCTTCACGACGTCCTCGCCGTAAATCTTGTCCGTCTTGAAGCCAAGCGAGCTGCCTTGCAGAGCCATGATCGGCTTCAGCACTTCCGGCGTCAGCATCGCCCGGAGTTGCGTGTAAGACTCAGCCATGTTGACGGCGCGGGTGAAGCCGCCTTCAACGCTGCTCATTAACGCCAGGCCTTTCTCCTCATAGAAGGCATCGAGAGCCATCAGTGCGGCCCCCGTTTTGTTTTGCGTAGCGACTTCGGTATTTGTGGGCGCCGTCAAGGCGGTGGATTGTTCGGTACTCATGTTAATTGATTACTGGGATATATAACTGACTAGAAAAGAGAATGCAGCTCCAGCCGAGGGTTCAGCTCTTATGAATGCTCTGATCCTGCCACGGCGGGTGGCTGGAGCCGCAAAGGTGTATTTACGCGGCTTTCCCGAGTGTCTTCAGGGCCACAAAGAATGCAGAGGGGCGAACACAGGTCTTCCCGTTGAGAATCTCGGTCACGAGGCGATCCCCGTCGGTGCGCTTCGACCAGAGCCGGATCTGGCCGTAGGAAGCCCACGGCTTGAACAACGACACCGGGCACGGCTCATCTCCCAACACAGCCACGACGAGCGCATTCGCCGCCGCCTGGTTGCTGACAAGGATTTCGTGAAACTCGTCGACCGCCTTATGCAGGTCTTTCGGCGTGATCGGGATCTCCGCGCCCTTGGTCAGCGTCACGAGATAATCGTGCGCGACCTCCAGCGAACGAAGCGCGTTCTTCACGTCGCGAGACTGTGTGCGAGCCGGCATGGGTCAGGCGGCGACAGACTGCGCGTTGATGACAAGGTTGTCGGCTTCGGCTTCGATCAACTTCGCCAACTCCTCGAGGGTAGTCACTACAAGCTCCTGAGTGTCGGAAGCAGCGAACGACAACTGCGGCACTTGGAGCGCGCGGATCGTTTGGGCGAAGGCCTTCAGCTTGTCGACGTCGGGCGCCGCGGCTTCTGCGGCTGCAGCAGCCTTCTCTTTCAACGCGAAGCGGGCCGCGATGTCGCTGAGTTCCTTGGCTTCACGCTCCAACTTTTCCAAGGCTGCGCGATCGATAGCGGCTTTGCGCGCCAACTCCGCCAACTGCCGGGCGGTCTCGGCCTCGATCCTCTCCTTTTCAAGACGAGCCTGCTCCGCAGCAGCCGCGGCCTTCTCGCGCTCGATCTTCGCAGCAGCTTCGCGCTCCTCTGCTTCCTTCTTCAACCGCGCGTTCTCTTCCCGGATGCGCGCCTCTTCCTTCAGGCGGGCGTTCTCCGTGGCAATGCGTTCCTCTTCGGCCTTGCGTGCCGCCGCCAGCTTCGACTCGTGTGCGGCAACAGTGTTTTCGAGCAATTGCGTGAAGGTCGCGTCCGACATGTCGCCCAGGGAGAATCCCGTCAGGTCTATCCCGAATGGCTTCAGCAGTTCCTCGCGCTTCGTCTTCAGCGCGGCCTTCCGCTCCTCCTCCTGTCGCTCCACGATCCTCTCCTGCTCTTCGAGGCGAGTCTCCTCGGTGGCGAGCATATCGACGAGGATGGCGTTGAAGCCATCGATCGCCTTGCCCCGTCGAAGCGACTCTTCCTTGAGGGACTTCCTCAGCTTGTCTCCGTCCACGCGGATGGATTTGAGTGCAAGCCGGCACTCGCGCGCCATCTTGATCTCAAACTTCTGCGAGGCGTCCGTCACGACCAGCAGCCGTGACTTTTCCAATACGCTGCGCGCCTTCGTGTACAGCGGGGTAAACGACGCCTGCAGCGTCTTGGTGGTATCGGCCTGAAGGCCGTTCTGTTCGGCGACCAACGTCACTTGGGCGTCAATCGTAGGAGTAGTATCGGTATCGTTCATCTTATTAAGGGCAGTGTTGCGGTTCGGGAGTTCAGGGCGTCTGAACCTTGAGAGGCTGATTCATCAGCAGTCGCCCGAGCATCTTCGCGGCGATCTCGCGCCGGCGTTGATCGTCGTCCATGCGAGCGACGATGCTGAGGAGTGATTGAAGGTCGCTTATGAGCGATTGCTGGCGTTCGAGGTCGGTCATGGAAAGTTAGGAGGCAGGCAGTCGCCGTTGGGGTTCGAGGGCTGTACTTACCTCTGGTCGTCTTCGACGCGGCCGAGGATCACCGTCTTGAAAAGCGCACTGGCCCAGTCCCACGCGACCACGCACCAGAACGCCACGGCGGACAGGATGCCGAGCAGGATGAGCTTCGTGGGGCTCATGCGACCTTTCGCGCTGCTGCGGCCTTCGGCGCTTGGTGCGACCCGAGCTGTGCGATCAGCACGGGCAGTCCGCGCTCAATCGCCATTCGCAAGACTTCCGCTTGGCTTTTGATCCCGGTCTTCTTCTGCGCAGCCTTCAGCAGCGGGTGAATCCGAGTGATGTCTAGTGGGTAAACTACCCTCGTATTTATTCCCATGCCGTGGTGAAATCCTATACGGTCCACACATGCAAGAAAAATGTGGAGAAATCCTATACGACAGATGGGGAAAAGCCCGCTTGTATAGGTTTCAGATACGTGCTACACATCGACCGTAATGCCCAAAACCAACAAGAAAGAGAGCAAGGAGAACGTGGTGCCAGTTCGCTTCACCGATCGCGCATTGGCGGAGGTGAAAGTGGCTGCATCTGCGATGGGGCCGCGCCAGAGCGCGGAGATTATACGCCTCGCCGCCGAGATCGGCCTAGCTGTACTGGCAGAGGTGAAATACGACCTTGCCGGGATTATTGCGCGTTACTCGCTCGCGCAGGAACCTATCAAGCCTGCAATCGCTGTTCCTCGGCCTCGCCTGGGTCGAGAGCGGGAAGCGCAGACGCGGCTGATAAAAGCCGTCGGCGCGGGGGCGGCGGGCACTCCAGTTCCTCGATCACGGAGGCAACCTGAATCGGCGTCAGTCTCCTAGCTAGTGCGGCGATGGTCCGCATTGCCACCCTGCGTTCGATTTTCAGGATGGCCTTGTAATTAGGGGTATTCACCGGAGCGGGCATAGGGAGTCGCCCGATGGCCGTTCGCAAGACTGGAAAACACGTAGCATGATCCGATGTGATGGCGTAAGATTGCATGGTGTGAATCTATGTCCATGCCCTCGCCGCTCATTGCGCAAAATAACTAAACCCGCTTCTTCGATGGTTGTGGCATTAAAAAAAGGGAATGACGAGACGGACAAGGGGTACGAGTCCAAGACGATCAACGTCCCGGACGATCTCATGGATCGCGTCAGGCGCTGCATGGTGCTCACGGGACTGCGCACGTTCACATCGTTTGCCCACAGTTCACTCACCCTTAAATGCCAAGCAACCGAGAGAGAGCACGGCGTTGATGCCGTCGGGACTCCAGTGAGGCCGTCTAAGGAATATCCCCTTGACAGGCCGTAGAGGATCCTCTACGAATTTGCTTGTTCAAAGCGCGTCATACCGCCGAGATCCTCTTTCCTGTTAGTTTAAGAGGCTCCACGTAGTATGACCGTGGGGCCTTTTTCTTGCCCTGTTCCGCACCTCCTCGTAGCGACAAGGGAGACAAGGGCCGGCGCAGAGCCGGACTATCGGTGCCGGCGCTGTTGAACAGCAGGGCGGCACTGGCGAGTATCGGCGTTTTAGTAATGGGGCCAAGAATTACACCGAAGAGCCCGACGCCGTTACTCCCTAGTGCTTCCCGACTCCCAGCCGGATAAACAGTGTGATCGAAAGATCAGTGATGAACGGACAATGCCGTGTGCAGTTGGCACACCCGAGCGGCCCCGTTCTTGAAGTATACCGGAAACCTCGCCTCTCTTTATATGCAAGTTTCTCATATCCTCACCTCCTTAGCAGGGGTGAGGTGTACCCGTTTGCCTACATCATTACTGCAATGTCTCAAATCTTAGCCACTCCTGACCTACCAAGCGTGACGTTCTTCTCCCTCGCTCGCCTGTTGATCGTCTCCGCCCATTTGCCGTACTGGTCGACCATCCGCATGAAGTCGTCGTCCCTGGCGTAGGCTGCGCCGATCTCCTCAAGCTTCTTCCGCAACCCGGGCGTCCACCGCTGGCCGGAAAGCGTAGCCGAGGTGTCTTGCTGCCCTACCTTCGGTGTGATGTCGATGACGTGGCGGAATGACTCGGGCGTCAGGTCGATGAGGTATCCGATCATCAGGCTTACCGCCCAGTGCCGGTTCTTGCCGGCGACCTCGTCGATTACCCGGATTAACTTCTTCTCGGCGATGTAAGTCCACTTACCGGATTTCCACTTGGAGAACTGGTTGGCCGGGGTCTTGCCGATCGCTTCCGCAACACGTGCAATATCGCGGCCGCTCTCGGTGATGTAGTCCGCGGCAAGATTGCCGAACATGATTTTGAGGGCCATGGGGTAAAGTTACGCGATCTTCAAGCCGGTCTTGGCCAAGGCCGCAAGCGTAGGCTCCTGCCAGAAGGGAAGGACGTTGTCGGGCATTTGGCTGTTCGCATAGAACGAGCTGGTTACTTTCGGATCCCGGTGTCCGCCTTGCTGGGAAGCCGCCAGTAGGCTCTCCCGCTTCACTTTTTGAGAGAACCATAGCTTGCGCAGCTCGTGCGTCGGTTTGACCGCTTCCACGCCACAGGTCCGCAACCAGGCATTCAGTCGCTCGAACACGTTGGCCGTGCGTTCTGTGTCCGTTCCGTCGAGGAAGTATTTAGTTGCCGGGGCGAGCGACCGGATTTCCTCGGCTACCCATGGATCAAGCAGCACCTTCCGACCGTGGCCGTGCTTGGGCTTAAACTTACCGTCTGCATGAATCTGGATAGCTGGTGAGTCCTCTTCCTTCAGCCATTCGAGCCGGAAGTTGGCCGCTTCACTCTTCCGGAGCCCTGCTTGCACGCAAACAAGGAATGCCCGGTAGGCGTTCAGGTCGTCGGCTTTCAGCCGCGGCGCCGCCGTGAAGATATTGCGGATCGCTGAAATGTCAGGGAGTACGAAATACTTCTTCGCGTTGAAGAGTCCCACGCCCATGAACCCACTCACGTCCGGGAGTGCGAGGGTGTGGCTCCCTTGGTAAAGCTTCATCGCCTCGCGAGAGAAAAGGGCGTGAGCACTGCGCAGATTCGTGTCGCAGGATATTTTCCGCGTGATCTCCTCTTCCTCGTCCTCCAGGTCGTCCGGTAGCATGAACCGCTTGTAATCGAGCCCCAGCTTGGCCGTGACCACGGTTAGGGACAGTCCGAGCCACGGCGCCATGGCTTTGTCGAGAAACCGGTGCCCGCTCCAATTTTCGATTTTCGTCCCGTTGTGCCACGCATCGACTTCGCGAAGGATCAACAGGAGACACCGGCGATAGCTCTTCGCCGTCGTTCCGCCGATCTCGAGCACCTGCTCGTGCTCGGCGTGGAACTCGAACAGCTCGCCGATCGTGGAGAAGTTCGACGGCCTGAGCAGGGCCCGCGGGTTGAATTTACGCTTCGCGTCGTCGATCGTATTCGTCGGATCCTCCAAGAACGCCGCAATCAGGTCGGCAATCCGGTTGGCCTCCGCCGGCAACGACGGAAGCGGGAATCTGGCGAGCTCGCCGTTCACCATCTTGGCGAAGTAGAACTTTTTGGTCCAGCGAACCGACCCGTCGCCGGCCTTGTACGGAAGGCGTCGAACAGTGGCCCCCATGCGCTTGGTTTGAAAGGATATGATTTCACCGTCGATTGATTTGGTTGTGTTCTTCATCGCCCTTTTACTTTGTCTAAAACTTGTCGAAGGTCAACGCCCAATATAGGTCATCATGGCTTGTGCAACGCGGCGCCTAGCTCTGTAGGACTAAGCATTGTGGATACCTAAACAGGGATGCCAGTGACTACGGATCAGAAGGTTTGGGGTTCGACTCCCTACGGGTGCACCAAGATTTAACTAACTCTTCTAGAGCGACTTAATTGATCCGAGGTTTCTTGGAAGTCTGGCCAGTAACTTCCTGACCTTGTCTAAATCTTGTCAGGCCTCTCCGCTTCCGGTCCGGCAAGCCTCGATACTTATTTAGGTATCAGACTTGATTAAAGCGGCGGGACCGGTCTTCCTGTCCACCCATGGACCTTACCTCCCACGAGGGCATGACAAAGTTCGCCGAGGACGTGCGCCAGCAGGCTCAACCGTTCGCGAAAGCCGCCTGCGAGGCGTTTGGATCCCTGTTTCAGGCTGAGTACCAGCGCCTCCGGTCCAGTGGCTTGGAGAGCGGGGAGAACGCGGCCATGCTGAACGTCACGGTCTTTTGCAACTTCGACCCCAAGCACCGGACGGTCGATGTGACGACGGCGCCCATGCCGATCGCGCTTCGACCCCGTCGCAAGGTGGTGAATGTCGGGCAGCGATAACCACCTTGGGATGCGCGTCGATCTTTACAGTTGGACACCCAACCTGAAGCTCGAGCGAGCGCTGTTCGATCGGCCGTCGCCTGCTTCGACGCATAAATACCACTACGACGAAGGTCGGCTCCGGATTGTGGCCTCCATGAGGATCAATTACGATACGATCGTTGCCCAAGCCTTGCGCGGAATGCCTTCGACGTGGATTGGGGCCGCTCTCGGCGTCTCGCGCGAGGCGATCGACAGGCGGCTCCGTCCGCTCGGCCTGAAGAATCCGCCCGGGGTCAAGGGCCGGCCTAAGTCGTCCCAGCCAGGTTGTACCCAATCGAAATGTCCCGCAGCAGGGCGGGCGCCCCGTTAAAGAGCACGATGACGCCGCGGACCCGGATCCGGCGTCCGTGCAGATTGATCGGGACGACGTGCTCCTCCTTGTCGAAGACCAAGCCTCTCCACTTGCCGTGCCGGCGCCCGTCCTCGGTCTCGGCGTAGAGCCCCACGTAAGCCCGGGAGTGGCGCTGCCAGGTCATGCGCAGTTCGAGATAGTTCTTCCGCGCCTGCGAATTTCCTAAATCTTCGAACGCCGTCTCGAATCGCGCCACGTAGGCGTCGTTGAAATGCTTCGCGAACTCGTAGGTGCCCTCGGTTTCGAAATAGCTCCACGGGTCCACCATTAGGGCACTGGAGCCGTCTGCGATCGTCTCGCGAAATACCTTGTTGTTCTCGGTCATGGACACGAAGGAGAGCCCGGGAGTTGGCGTCGGCGTCACGTTAACCGCCTCGAACTCTGGCCCGAGCGGTACGCCTTTGCCCTCGTTCATAAACTCGTCAACCTCGCCCACGTTTCCGAAGTCAGAGTACAGCATCTCGCCCGTGGCGGTAAGAACAGCAATCAGGGCGCTCGAGCCTTCAATGTTGCCGCTGATGGCGCAGGATGTCGGAGCGTTGAAGTGGTCGAACGGCCCGCTGACCGAGCGCGTGCGTTCGTTGTAGGCCCATAAGCCAAAGCGGCCGGCAAATCCTTCGATCTCGGCAAAGATCCAAAACAATTCCTGGGTGCGATCGTAAAACGTGTGCGCCTTGCCGGACAATACCGGCTTCTTCATGTCGCGGTTCCAGTCGCCGGCCGCGCGCCCCGTGGCAATGTCCTGATCCCGCGCAGGCCGCTTATCGTTCGGGCCAACACGAATCGCTTGGTCCTGGTACACTTCGCCGTCGGCTCCCAGATAGAAGCTCGCAATGCCGTTCGTGTCGCGAACAGCGGCAGGAGAAGGCGCAGAGGCATTGGCCGCACCTGGCGCCTGCACGCACTTCCATCCGTCGTCGCTTCCGTCTACGTTGTAGAGGTTGACGGGCTTCGCATCGGTGTGAGCGGTGATGTAATTCTGAAAGGCTGAGAGCGCCGTGACCTTCGAGGCGTCCGTGTAATCGAGGTCGACGAACGACGTGGAGAGCGAGTAGATGCCCTCGACATACGGGAAATCCTTCACCGGCGCGTTCGTGATCCAGACTCGTTTTGGAGTGGTCACGTTGCCGGCCGCGAAGACAGAGCGATTCGTCCCCACGACGAAGCTCTTGCAGGGCGGGATCTTTACCCGCGAAGGGTTGTAGAGGTCAGCGTCCGCCGGAGCTGATGCAGGCCCCATGGCGGAGAGTGCCCCGCTGCTCCACTTCACGTTATCGTCCGTCCCGTTTCCGAAGTACCAGCGTTCTCCGATTCTCGAGGCGAACCACGGGAGCGTCGGACTCTTATCCCGATACACCGCGTTGACCGCGCTCGCGAGTGTCACCGCGTCGGTACTGTCGAAGTTGAAGTCAGCCGGAGTTCCGGTCGTGGCATAGAACATCCCGAGGGCAGACGACGACTGCAGGGACCAGACCACAAGGAACACGTGATTTCCCCGGGCGATTGTGACGAAGTGCGCTTTCGCCGCGTCTGCACCAGAGAGGAGCGCGGTCATTTGAGCGGCCAAGCCGGTGATTCCCCACAGCGGCTTGAGCTCCGGGCCAGATGAGAGCGAGCCGACCGGAACCGCAAGCAAGCCGTCGCACAGACGTAGCACCGTGCGGTCTTGGTCGGTGTTCTCTTCCCGCGTTTCAATCGGGCGGAAACTGCGGATCGAGTGATGTTCCATACAGGAGGCGTACCGCGGTTAGGATGCGGGTGGGATAGGTTGCTTTTCGTTAGGCGCCAACTCGGGCCATTTGCCAAGGGGGCATTTCTCGGTGGCGAGCCAGCGTTTGAGTTTGGTGCAGCCGCAGCCCGGCGCATTGCACTTGCCGAGGCCGAGGCGGGCGGTGCCGTCCCAGAACTCGCAGGCTTCGCAGACCGCGGCGCGCGCGACGTATTGCTCCGCTGGCACTGTCGGGAAACCCTGCCCCGCCCAGCGCGCCACCGCGCCGGTGAAGTTGGTCGCGAGATCGGCCAGCGTCGGTTCGGATGTCGGCGGAGCGAGAGGAGCGGCGAGGCCAAATGAGGTCGGCGCAGTGCAACGACCATATTTCCCCCACCGCGGCGGAGAAAGCGGGCACTGCATACATGTGGCTCCGTAGTGATTGGAATTGTGCTGCTGGTCGCAGGGCGTCGGGCAGAGCTTGCAGATTTCCCGGCGCACCATCGCAACTCCCCGCGGCATTGGGCGTGATTCGCTCATTAGGAGCATGTTACTGCAACGTTAGTAATTCCTGGTTCTCCGTTCACGGATGGTTCAAGAATTATATATTCACCTGTCACGGACGCCACGCCATCCCATACATAAGAGAGTGCGCTCACTCCGCCCATGACCCATGATATAGTATAGGCCGTAATACCAGTCATGTCAGGTAGCCGGAATCGGTATTTTATGCGGCGAATTGTGTAGCTCAGCTCATCCGAATCTAACTCGCGATAGGCGGAGCATGACCCGCTCCATGTTCCCGGGTATGCCGGCAAATCGGCAACCGTAAGAGAAATTAGGTCTGCCGTTGTAAACTCGTTGCTAAGGGTGTCTGCCACATCACCATTAAAGAGATGGTTTAGTGCACAAGTGCCGCGTCCGGTGACGGTGAATGACGTGGCGGTGTCGCCGTGCATGCAATCAGCCGATGGACAAACGATTCGTGCTAAATTGTACGTTCCGCAATATGTTCCGGCGCCGGATCCATCTACTGTTTTCGTATCCGCCCCAATTGTGCCGTCTGTGTTGTATTCGCAGTACCCGGCAAACGTCGTGCTTGATGTCGAGTCATAAGCGTCGCACGGGTCAGTGTAAAATTCATCATCCAGCGTGCCGGTCCAAGAATGGCGCAAATACAGTCTAGGCGGATTACTTTCGTACCCCTCGAACTCGCTGTGCCCGTATTTAGATCGGCTCGCAGAAATCGAGTCGCATTCCATGGTCGGCATCGGGCACGCGGCACTAATCGTGATCGTAAGAGTGTTAGTCGAGCCGGCACATGTATTGATTGCCGAGACAGTTAATGATGTTACGCCGACCGCTGTAGGCGTGCCTGAGATCACGCCTGTACTAGTATTGACCGAAAGGCCTGCTGGGAGCGGCGAAGCATCGAAAGCATGAGGGCTTCCGGTGGCCGTAAGATTAAAAGAAAACGCCACAGCAATCGTGCCGCTTGCAGTGCCAGAACTGGTAAAAACGGGCACGGTGCCGGTACTGGAGATTGAGAGCGTGTTAGTGCCTTCGCCGCAGCCATTCGACGCCTTGATCGTGACGGGAAAAACTCCGCAACTTGGGTAAGTTCCTGAAATAACGCCGGTACTTGTGTTGATCGACAACGTGCCGGGTAATCCGGTCGCCGCATAGCTCGTTGGCGAATTGGTCGCACTGATGGTGAAGGAAAACGCCGAGCCTTGCGCGCCAGACCTTGAGCCACTCGAAACCACGGGCTTCGGGGCGCTGCATGGCGACGCGACGCACTCCTGGCACGTCGTGCAAGGCCGAAGGTTTTTGAGCATCCCCATGGCGGTCAGACGTAGGGAGCCGTCGCGAGGTGCATCTGGCTCTTCGTGGTAGTGACATCGCAATAAGAATCAACGCGCAGCGACACCGCCTTGCCAGCGAGCAGAGCCGCAAAGGTTACGGTGAATGATTTTCCATCGCCCGCTGAGTCTGTCATCGTTATCCCACTAGAATCCATCGTGACACTCGTGGTGCCATTGACCACTTTCAGGATCGTCGGAAACGCCGTCGGCGTCGTCGACGTCGAGTGGGTCACGACCTTGACGAGCTTGCTATCGCTGCC
>CAYVDZ010000015.1:17026-19371 GCA_964450575.1 uncultured Opitutus sp. | reverse complement strand
CCCACAAACCGCGCGGAGCCGTCTGGCCGACTGCCTGCGATAGTTTCTGTCCCCACCGCCCATGTACCTCGCCACCGCCACCGCTGCCACCGCCGCCGCACCGCTTGATCTCGACCTGATTCGTAAGTACTCGATCCCGGGCCCACGCTACACGTCGTATCCGCCGGCCACAAAATTCACCACGGATCTCGCGAGCCTCGCACTCCCGAGCGCGATCATGGCGGATAACGCCCCCGGGGCAGATCCCATCTCGCTTTATTTCCATCTTCCGTTCTGCGAAACGCGGTGCTGGTTCTGCGGTTGCAATACAGTCATCACCCTCCGCCGCGATTCCGCCTGCGAATATCTCGACGATCTCGCCCGCGAGATGGCGCTCACCGCCAAACACGTGGATCCGTCCCGTCCCGTGACCCAGATTCATCTCGGCGGCGGCACCCCCACGTTCTTCCCTCCAGCTGAGCTCCGTCGCTTGGGCACTCTGATTCGCCAGTACGTCCCGAACATTTCGCCCGAGGTCGAATTTGGCGTCGAGGTCGACCCGCGCCGTCTTACCCGGGAACACGTCACCGCGCTGCGCGAAATCGGCATGAACCGCGCCTCGCTCGGTGTTCAAGACACGAACCCCGCGGTGCAACTCGCAATTCACCGGATCCAACCGCAATCGGTCAACCAACAGGCCTTCGAGTGGCTGCGCGAAGCAGGGATCAACTCGATCAATGTCGATTTAATCTACGGTCTTCCGCTGCAAACCCCCGAATCGTTTGCCCGCACCATCGACGATGTCCTGACGCTCCAGCCCGACCGCCTTTCGGTGTTCAGTTATGCGCACGTCCCTTGGATAAAGCCCGCGCAGAAAATCCTCGAGGGCCGCACCGAACTACCCGGACCCGAGGAGAAACTCGCGATGTCGGCCGTTGCTCACGAAAAACTTCTCGCCGCCGGCTTTGTCGACATCGGTCTCGATCACTTCGCCCGCCCCGACGACTCCCTCGCCATCGCCCTCCGCACGGGCACGCTGCATCGCAACTTTCAGGGCTACAGCACGCAATCCGGCGCGTCGCTCTACGGGTTTGGAATCTCCTCGATTTCATCCACCGCCGATTCCTACCGCCAGAATCACAAAACCCTGGATGCCTGGCGGGCCGCCCTCGACGCCGGTGAATTACCGATCGAGCGCGGACTCCGCCTGACCGTTGATGACCAATCGCGACGCACGTTGATCATGCGCTTGATGTGCGACCGCCGGCTCGATTTTCCCGCGCTCTCGGCCGAACTCGGTTTCGATGTGCAACAGGTTTACGCCCAGGAGATCGCCAGTTTGGAAGACCTCCGCGCGGATGGCATCATTCGGCTTACGGCGACAGGCGTGGAAGTCACACCCGTGGGCGTACCTCTCCTCCGGGTCATTGCCATGCGCTTCGACGCCACGTTCACGCCGGGACGCGGCGAACACTCGCGGACAATATAGTCCCTATAGCCTCACAGGGGGCGCGCGGTCTTCCCCGACTCGAAAAACCGCGAATGACTACAGCGCGAGTTGCGCGCGCAACCACGCGGGACGATCGGTCGTGATGCTTGCCGCGCCGAGCGCAATCCAGCGGCGTGCGATCGCGACATCGTTGATCGTCCAAACATGCAGCTCGAGTCCCGCGGCCTTGATCTTCTTCGCATCGTCCGCGGTCAGCGGCCAGGTGTGCTGCAAATCGAGCCCGGTCAAACCCGCCGCGTTCGTCGCCCGAATCATCTCATCGACCGGCGGCGGCGCCTTCGTTTCCGGCGCCTTCACCGGATCCGGCACGCGATAGCCGACCAACCAAAGCGTCGGGTAATTCGGCAGCTGCTTTCGCACGGCGACGAGCGAATCGAAATTGAAACTGATCACCGTGATGTTCTTCTCACTCGTTCCGGTTCGCGCAAAAACCCGCCCTAACTCCGGCACGATTTCCGGCCCCACTTTGATCTCCACGAGGATC
The DNA here is from genome assembly GCA_964450575.1 of uncultured Opitutus sp. GTDB lineage: Bacteria > Verrucomicrobiota > Verrucomicrobiia > Opitutales > Opitutaceae > ER46. The sequence continues at coordinate 17,398 of CAYVDZ010000015.1, read as the reverse complement.
CGTTTGCCGCGCGGAATCGTGGCGATCTGTTCGTCGAGCAGCGGCACTCTCTTGCCGGCAAAGGCGGGGCCTTTCCAGGCTCCAGCATCAAGCTTCCGCGCCTCGGCCAACGTCAAACGCGCGATCGGAACATCACGGCCGCCGGTGCGTTTTGCCGTGCGATCATGAAACACGATGATCTTCCCGTCGGTGCTCAGATAAATATCCGTCTCCACGGCATCGGCCCCTTGCTTCCACGCGAGCTTGGTCGCTGCGAGCGTGTTCTCCGGCGCGTCATGAGAGGCGCCGCGATGAGCGACAATATCAACAGCCTGCACGGTGGTGAATGGTTGGAAAACTGACGCCGCCAGCGCGAGCGCGAAGGCACGGATC
>CAYVDZ010000015.1:0-17016 GCA_964450575.1 uncultured Opitutus sp. | reverse complement strand
AAACGTACGGACGGGGAAAGAAGAAAGCAGAAACCGCTCCGGAAATGAAAGCGAGGACGGTGGACGAAGACGGTGAGAGACGAGCGGAACCTCGGAATGAGAAATCCGTCGACTCGGATCGATTAATTAGGCGACCGCGTCGGGTCGGAGGAGCCATCCGCGCGCAAGCTCAGTGTACGCGCGAATCTGACTTTGCACCCAAATTTCATCCCGCTGTAACTCACGCGCGAGCAGGCGGGCCACGATCGGCGCGGCCGCGATCGAGGCCCGGGCATCCAGGACGAGCGCACGGGCCCGGCGAGCCAGCACGTCTTCCACCGTGCGCGCCATCTCATGCCGGGCATGCCAGACAACCTCCGCCTGCAAATACGAAAACGCCGGATGCAGCGGCAGTCCGAGCGTCGGGTCATCACGAACGAGCTGCGCGATCTTCTCCGCATCCGTGCCATAAACCCGCAGCGCGGCGTGGACCAGGTCGGGATTCACGGCCCCATGAATCGCGAGATTATAGGTACCACAAACGCGATGCGACAGGCCCGCAACCCGCTCCGCGTGGTCCACGACATCCTCCGCCATCTTTCGGTACGTGGTCCATTTCCCCCCCGTGATCGTCAGCAACCGGCTCGTGGAAACGGCGATCGTGTGATCGCGTGAGAGCGCCGCCGTACTGCCTCCGACCCCACGGCTGACCAGCGGTCGCAGCCCAGTGAATACACTCAATACGTCGCGTTCCTCGGGATCAACCGCGAGATAGTGTCGCGCGTGCTCCAGAATAAATTGAATCTCCGCTTCCTGTGCCTGCGGTTCCAACGCGGCTGTCACGCCGGGCGTGTCGGTCGTTCCCACCACGAGCCGATCATGCCACGGAATCGCAAAGAGCACGCGCCCATCGGCGGTCTTTGGCACCATGAGCGCACTCGATCCCGGCAGGAACCGCCGCGGCAAAACAAGGTGCACTCCCTGGCTGACGGCAACCAGAGGCGCCGCGGCGGGCTCGTCAAAGCGTCGTATTTCATCCACGAATACGCCGGTGGCATTGATCACGGCGCGCGCGCGGAGCTCAAACTCCACCCCGGACTCGACGTCACGGGCCCGCACACCGGCCACCCTGCCCTGTTCCTTGATCAGCCCAACGCACGCACAGTAATTAATCACGGCGGCGCCATGCTCCGCTGCCGTTTGCGCGAGATTGATCGCGAACCGGGCATCATCGAACTGGCCATCATAATACAGCACCCCGCCCGCCAGCCCCTTCGGCTCGACCGTGGGCAGATGCTCGACCGTCTCGGCGCGGTTTAGCTGCTGCGAGCGACCCAATGACAACTTTCCCGCCAGCCGTTCGTAGACGGCCATGCCCATGGCATAGAAGGAGCGGTCCCACCACGAATAATTTGGAATGACAAAGGCCAACGTATGCACTAGATGCGGTGCATTGCGCTGCATCAGCCCACGTTCCCGGAGCGCAGAACGGACGAGGGCGATGTCGCCCTGCTTGAGATAACGCACCCCGCCGTGCGCCAGCTTGGTGGAGCGACTCGACGTCCCCTTCGCGAAATCCGCCTGTTCGATCAGCGCCACATGATATCCGCGCGAGGCCGCATCGACCGCAGCGCCAAGGCCACTGGCCCCGCCACCAATGACGATAAAATCAAACTCCTCCACTCCTCCCTGGAGCCGGGCCAAAACGGATTCACGTTGCATCAAAGTTTAAGAATAGAGCGCGCCAGTCCTGTCGGCAACAGTGCGCCGGCCGGCATTAAATCCGGCCCGACGACTAAGTGACGCCACCGTCGCACCCCGGCGATGCGGACGAACGGCAAGCTGCAAGCGGGATTTCAAAAACGCTTCGACATCTCCATGGTGAACTGACGGCCGCGCACATTCGACGTGCCGCCTTGGTAACCGAGGCCCTCGTCCGAAATCGGAGGCTCACGGTCGAAGACATTATTGATCCCCCCGCGCACCGTGACACCGCGCAGCCACGGGTGAGCGTCACGCTCAAACCGATACGACACCCAGGTGTTGTGATTAATCACCGGATCCACTTTCAACACATACCGCGTGATCCCGTTGTCATTGAAGACCTGAATATAACCGGGGTTTCCCAAAGCTTCATACACGGCCGCAGTCGTCGCCGCCGAGGTATCCACGAAGGACCCGAAATAGCTCGAAAACCATCCGGTGGACCACGGGCCCTGGCGCCACGACGCAGTCATGTTCGCCCGCCATTTGACGCGGCCGTTGCGCTCAAGTTCATCGAGAATCGGTGCGGTCTCTTCAATCTGTGATCGGCGGAGCACGTAATGCGTCGAATCGCCACTGAGCGTGAACTGACCGAAGCGGCTTCGCGGCATCCGCCATTGAAAGCCGAATTCGTAGCCCTGAATATCGCGACCAGCAAGGTTCACATAGTTATCGATAATACTGATTACCTCGCCCACCGGCGCCCGCCTCGCGGCATTATTGGTCTGCTGGGCATTGAACGCAGTGTATGTCGCGCGATCTTCCGCGCTCACGGGCGCCCGGGTCACGGAGCGATAGCCTTTGTAATTGCTGGTACCCGACCCGAGATCGATCTGATCAACCGGGATGCCCTTCGCGACCTCCGCCCGCACGGCGAGATCGAGATAGAGCTCGTCGAGAACGAGCGTACGGGGCGCACCCATGTTTTGAATGACCTTGTTCTGGTTCAGATGGAAGTAGTCGAAGGCGAACGACAGACCGCGAACCTTCGGCACCTCGATCACAATCCCCGCCACCCAGGTTTTCGCCGTTTCAGGTTCGAGCCTTTCGTTGCCCTGTCGGAATACTGTCCGTTGAGAAGAACCATCCGTCGGGAGACCCGTCACCTCGGACCGATAAGGATCGGCCGCGCCGATCTGCCGGCGAAGCGGCGTGATATTGGTCTGCACCAGATTCGGGGCGCGGAACGACTCCGCCACGGAACTGCGGACCTTCAACCAAGTCGCCGGTTTCCACACCAAGCTGGCCTTGGGCTTAGTCGTCTGACCATGAATCGAAAAGTGTTCAAAGCGGCCTGCGAGCGTGAGCTCGAGTGCCTGAATCAGAGGCCGACGATTTTCCCGCGTGACGAACGGAAACGCCGTTTCCAGGAAAGCCGCGTAGATCGTCTGTTGGGCGCTGATCGGTACATTGGAGCTCAGCGCGAGATAGTCGTTATCGCCTTCCCGGAAATATGGAAAATCAGCGCCCGCGCCAGGAGGATTCAAACCGGCATACGCGGCGCGCTTGTCATCGTAGGTTTCATAACGCACTTCGACCCCGGTCGCGAGGCCCATGTTGCCGCCATTGAACAGGCGCCAGAGTTGACCCGTGGCCTTCACATCCCACATGAAAAGATTGGTGCGGCCAAACCGGTCTTCGGCATCATAAAGCGGATCCAGGACAGACGCGGGGTTGGCGAACGGCTGATCGGTCACAATCTGACTATTGACGATCTTGAAGGTGACCGGAAACGGATTGAATGCCGTCGAATCCGTCCGGTTAAGCGCTCGACGCAGCTGCGATTCCCGCACTTGGAAATGTTCATACTCGTGCGTCTGCGCCCCGGAGGCGAGGAGGCCGGATTCCCATTCCCAACTGCGACCAATTTTCCCGCGGAGGCCACCAAGGATGCGCCACGAATAGCTGTGCACCTCGGTCACGCGGGGTTTAAAGCCACTGGCGATGTCTGCGTTCTGCCCGGGGGAAATCCCGGTCCACAGCGAGACGTCAGCCGGAGTTCCAACGAGCCGCGGCGTCCCATCGGCGTTCGCTGCGCCAGCCGGGTGATAAAACCGCACGCCAAACGGATTCCATGGATTGGTCGCTGGCATATATATACCCCGGTCATCGGTGTTCTTGAAATTAACCGGCTCACGACCGCTATAGCTATGAGCGTGATAGAACATCACGTCGCCAAACGCGCTCAGTGTATTATTGATTGGACGATCGAGGAACGTGGCGAACTGGATCCGATCGGTGCGCGGAACGAGGATCTTCCACTTGTTCCAGTTCGAGCGGGTAGCGTTCTCGACACTGTCGAGATTCGCCGAAGGGACCGTCTGCTTGAAATTGACCGGGCCGGTCGGTCCCGGCCAAAGATAAAACATACCGGTCGCCGCCATCGTCGCGACGCCAGCGGGCGGTGTCGTGCTGGTGGTGATACCGCGATTACCTTCCGGGCGCGACCCGATGAACGTCAGGTAATCCGGCTGGATGAACCCGCGCTGCCACTGGCCCCACTGGTTCACATTATTGCGATTATCAAAATCGTTGTCCCGCACTGTCGTGCCGTTGGCGTCGATGATCGGCAGCCCATTCCATGGGGCGGGCAAGGCTCGACTTTGCCGTTGATCAGCATGACTCGCCCACTTCCGTTGAGACGCTGCCAGAGCATCCCGGTGGAAGTAATCAAAGGAAACGGAAAGATGCGTTTTACCGAGATTGAAGCCCTCGGAAAGCGTCGTCCCGAACTCATTGCCGCCGCCATGCTGGGTCATCGAACCCTTGACGGTGAGATTCCGCCCCACGTAGGTGCGGGAGATATGATTATTGATGACACCCGCCGCCGCGTCCGCGCCGTAGATGGCGGAGGCACCGTCGCGCAAAATCTCCACCCGGTTCACCAAGGCACGTGGAATCGCGTTTATATTGGCCGCCAATGACGGCACCCCGTTCTCCGCCATCGAAATCGGATGAGATGCCATCCGGCGGCCATTGATCAACGTCAGCGTGCTACCCGAGCCGATCCCCCGGAGATCGATCGAGGCGACATCGCCGCGTGCCAACTGCGGACCGTTGTTGACCTCCGTGATCGCGCTGGGCTCAGCCGCGCCGAGCGTTTCGAACAATTCACTCATGGTCGCCGCCCCGCGGGCGTCGAGGTCCACCCGCTCAATGACCGTGATGGGCAGCGCGGTCTCGGCATCAACCCGGCGAATGTTGGATCCGGTGACCATGAAAGCTTCCAGTTGGACCGGAGTGTCCGGGTCGGCCGGGGCCGCGGACGGCTGAGGCGTTACCGACTGAGCGACCAGGATCGTGGCAAACGTGAACGCAGATAAGAGCGCGTAAGTTGGGTATTTCATCGGATGGGCGAGACGAGGAAATGGGGTTTAATGGATCGACGTCGAGTGAAAGGTTTATGCGCATATAAATTCTAATGACAAAACGCCCGTCCCCGTGCTAATTCCGTCTCCCACCGAACGCCTTCCGGGCGTTTTCGGAATGTCGCTTCGTTGATCATTTAAACCGTCCCACGCTCCTCTCATGCCGGTGAAAGATCCCTATCCCGACGAAATTCTGCGGATGGCCGCCACCTTGTATTATGTCGATGGTTTGGGACAAACCGAGGTCGCGAATCTCGTACGCGTCTCGCAAACCAAGATCTCCCGGCTCCTGGCCGTGGCCCTCGAACGCGGTATTGTCCGGATTTCCGTCGATGAATACCAACCGCGCAACGAAAAGTTGGAGCACCAGTTGTGCAGCCGGTTCGGGCTGACCTCGGCGGCTGTGATCCGCACCGCCAGGCATAGCGGAGGCGAGGCGGCGCGGCAAACCGTTGGTCATTTTGGCGCGCCTTTCGTCGCGAGCCTTTTTCCCAAGGCCGGCATTGTCGCGATCGGCGGCGGTCGCAGCGTTGCCGAAGTCGTGCAGCGATTTCGGCGGGGAGAACCGCGGCGCCTCACCGTGGTGCAGGCGATGGGCAGTATTGATTCGAACCTCTCGCCGGTCGATGCGCTGGAGCTTGGGCGCTCCATGGTGAAGCGCTGGGGCGGAGAATTTCTCACCCTCAGCACCCCGGCCTTTGCACCTGACAAGAAAATCCGCGATTCTTTTCTCGCGTCCGCTCAAATCCGGTTCGTCTGGGACCGGATGAGAGAGGCGGACGCCGCCGTTGTCGGCGTGGGCTCGCTCGAAAGCTCGGTCTATATTGAACGCGCCGTGCTCAATGCAAATGATATAGCCGAATTGAAGAGCCGGGGCGCCGTCGGCGAGATCTGTGGCCATTTCTTCAACGCCGCGGGCCGGGAATGCCAGTCGCGCTGGAAGGATCGGGTCATCGCGGTGGAATTGGACTATCTGAAGAAAATCCCGCAGGTGATCGGCGTCGCTGCCGGAGCGGAACGCGCACCCGCAGTTACGGCTGCCCTGCGCGGCGGCCTCTTGAAGTCCGTCCTCATCGATGAGCCCCTGGCTACCGCCGTCCTCGCCCTCGCGGAACCAAAGCGCCGAGCCTGACTCTCCGGTCGGCTCCTCGTTCCCACTCACCGCGCCGAACAAGTCCTGGAAAGGTCGAGTAGCGAAGCCCATCCGCCAGGGATCGCGACGTGATTTTCAAGTGCGCGTCCGTTAACCGCCGGCATGAACAGCGGGCTTTTGCGTCCGCAACTGTGAGGGATTCCGCCTTCGAGTCGATCAACGCGGTGCCCGATCTTCACTCGCAGAGCCTTTCATAGGAACAGGCGGTTTTCGGCTGCCTGTTTGACTGAAACATCCGCTCGTCGGAGCCTTCGATCGGTCATCACCGCAAGCCATTGCAGTCCGAAAACGAGCACATGACAACTTTGCGGGATCGCCCCAAGCGGCGGAGGCTCTTTCGCAATGACATGGTTTGATTGCCGCCATCACATTAGTTTTCGCCCTCACCCCATTGTACTCGGCCCGGCGTTGCTGCTGCCCGCGCCAAGAAAAACCTTATGGCATCAACCGCGCGGCGCCGGACCCCGTCATTCCCGGATCGACCAGTTTCATGTCGCATATGCGACATAAAACTGGTCGATCCCGCCGGAGCATTATTTCCCGATTTTCCTCCTCCTCTCCGCCACGAAGTCGGATCACGCACGCTTTGCCTTCGCACGAGTCCGATGAACATCGCCCCCGGAGACTTACTGCGCGAGGCAAACACCATCAGCGATTCCGCCGGTATCACCCGTGAGGGAGTTCCTGTCACGGAAAGCGGCTCGGCATCGAGTCACGGCTCGCGGTGGTTTGAATTACGCGCTCAGTGATCAACCGAATCTCGCGTGCCCTTGGTCGACCGCGTTGCGCGCGCCCTTGGTCAACCGACCAGAATGATGTCGCATATGCGACATCATTCTGGTCGGTCGTTGGCCACGATGGGGCGGAGCATCATTAGCCCGGAAACGGCCGCCCCGGATTTATCCTACGGTTAATCGCTTCGGAGAACGGCAGCGCTTATCATAGGAGGCGGGGAGCAAGGCCGCATGCAATACCCCCCCTTCGTCAGACACTGCGACGCGGGTTTGATCCGCGCGTTTCCCTTCCAAATTTATATATAGCGAAGCGCTTCCATCAGCGACCTGCTAGGCTTTCTTCACAAAGCACGCCTTCAGCGCCATGGGGCTTCCTTCGATCTTGCAGTCGATCTCGTGATCTCCGTCCACCAGGCGAATATTTTTCGCTTTCGTACCTTGCTTCAGCACCTGGGACGAACCCCGCAACTTCAAATCTTTGATCAATGCAACCGTGTCGCCATCCGCCAACGGGTTCCCGTGGGCATCCTTTACCACCCGCGCGGTTACCGGCGCGGCTTCCTTTGACCACTCGTGCCCACACGTGACGCACTCCCAATGGTCCAGGTGGCTAAGAACGTCTTCGAGGGTGCAAGCGGGACAAGGATTGGACATTGCTAGTATTCGCAGTGGCGGGAATTCGGCCAGATTGACCGGTTCCCACGTTCTTGAGCAAGGCAGGGGTTGCTGCGGGACCGTCATCCGAAAGGGTCCTGCAACGACACGACAGCCGCTGACCCGCGATGCTCGAACACCATTAGTGCGTGCTCATTCCTTCGCGTCGGACTTTTTCTTGCCACCGCCCTCGCCCTTCTTCCGCGGCAGCTCTGGCGCATCGTAATTCGGCGAAGGCACATGTTCGCGCGCCATGATGGTTTCAATGGCCTTCACTTCCCGGGGGTGCCGCGCCGCAAGATTGTTTGTCTCCGCTGGATCCTGCTCGAGATTATACAACTCGAGCGGCGCCTTGGTGCCCGTGCGAAATCCTTTCCACGGTCCCATCCGAACCGCCTGCTGAAAAGGCAACGGACCTTCGTAAATCTCCCAATAGAGATGCTCGTGCTTGGCCGTCTGTGGCCGACCCAAAAAGGTCGGCACAATTGAAACACCATCCGTCTTCGGCGGCTTTGTGCGGGCCAGTTCCGCGGCCGTCGCCATGAAATCAACGTGAGTCGTCATGACGTCCGAGGTACTTCCGGCCGCAATCCGTCCCGGCCAGCGAGCAATCATCGGCATGCGGATTCCCCCCTCATAGAGATCCCGCTTCGCTCCGCGCAAACCCGCGGTGGCGTTGAAGGTCGCGACGCCCGGGCCGGCCGCTCCGTTGTCACTCGAGAATATCACCAGCGTTTCACGCTCGATCCCAAGTTCGCGGAGCTTGGCCATTACCCGGCCCACCCCTTCATCCAGTCGCGCAATCATCGCCGCGTGGATCTGCACCGGTTCCGGCCAGGGGCGATCCGCGAACGCTGCATGGGACGGGATCTCGAATTTTCCGTGCGGGAGCGTCCACGCCGCATAACAGAAAAACGGTTTTCCGCTTTTCGCCTGCGACTCGATGAACGTCAGCGTTTCCGCCTCAATGAGATCGTGCGCGTATTGGCCGCGCTTGCCATCGGCGTTACCCGGCAACTTTTCCCGCACGCCGTTGCGCGTGAGGTCCTCGGGAAAGTAACTGTGCGCATGGACTTGATCATAGTAACCGTAGAACAAATCGAACCCCTGCTTTTCTGCCGCGCCAGTCGTACCTTCGTTGCCCAGCCCCCATTTGCCAAAACCACCCGTCGCATAGCCGGCGTCATGGAGCATTATCGCCACGGTCACGGTGCCCTCAGGCAAAGCGAGCAGGCCGTACTTGCTCTGGTTTGCGCGCCGCAACATGTGCCCCGGGTGCTGTCCGCCCATGACCACATTCCGCGTCGGCGCACACACCGCGCTTCCACTGTACGCTCGCGTGAAACGCATGCCCTCTTTGGCCAAACGATCCACGTTCGGAGTCGGAATCGCTTTACCACCATAACAGCCAAATTCTCCCAGACCGGAATCGTCTGCCATGATAAACACAATGTTCGGCCGCGCCGCATCCGCCGCCCGCGTGACACTGGCGAGTCCAAGCAGCAGCCCCAACACGAGCAGAAGGAAACGGGGGTTAAATCGGGTCATGGAGTCAACATGAGGCAGGTCGGCTCCCGGGCACAAGTTCAACCCCCGACGTTCCCCGCGTTCATCCTTTTCCCCCAGTCGCACCGTTCTCGCTTCAACCTTTATCGTACTCGTAGCGATCGACTTCCTCCCCGGTATCGTACAGCCGGGATCGCGGAAACCAGGCGTCGTCGGACGGCCGTGGCCGGGTCGGTCCGCCCCAAGTCGAGGTCGCCCCGGGATCCCGCCAGTTCCGCCGACTCCAGTGCGGCCCGCGCATCGGATCCCGAGTGCGGTTCATCCAGCCGATTAAAGTCGCGTGCAGCCGCTCACGCACAACGCCGCAGGCCGGATCGGCGATGAGATTGCGAAGCTCGAGCGGATCATGCGTCAGGTCATAGAGCTCGTCCGTATCCAACAAACTGATCGCGAGTTTATGCCGGCCATCGCACACGCATCGAATCGGGGCAAAGGCCCCGAATCCGTCATGGTCGATTTCGAAGCGATTGAACTCGATGAATACGTACTCATTCGTTCGATACGCCGGTTCCCGGCATTGCTTCCGGAGGGATCGCCCCTGGAGCAAGTCCGGCTGGGGCACCCCGAAGTAATCGAGGATGGTCGGCACGAAATCGATATGAGAAACCGGTCCCGTCGACACCGCGCCCACCGGCGTTTCCCCCGGCCAACGCACCATGAACGGCACCCGCGAAATTTCATCGTACGCACACGGACCTTTGCCGTGAAGCTGATGGCTGCCAAACATGTCTCCATGGTCGCCGGTGTACACCACCAAGGCGTTGGGCGTCTCCGCGTCGACGGCAGTCAGCACCCGGCCGACTTGGAAATCAGAATAGCTGTTACACGCGAAATGCCGCGGGTGGTGAATCCAGGTGCGTCCATCGCGACGTCGCATCTGCCAGGCGGCACCGCTGCCGGCAGCCGCTGTCCGTGCCGTATAGGCCGCCCATTCACGCTGGCTCCTGGGTTTGTCCTCCAGCGAATCATCGGCATTCAGCACGGGAAATTCGAAGTCGTCGAACGCGCTCGCGAAGGGCTCCGGACAAATCCACGGGTGATGCGGCTCGTCGATCGATACGACCAGAAAAAAGTCCCGGTCGCGGTGTTCGTGGATAAAGGCAAGCGCGCGATCGGCGGTTCGGTGCGCATGCGTGAACTCCGACGTTATTCCCTCCGCCGCGATCCCGGCCGCACCAAGGACCCGGCGTGACAACGCGCGCGCGGCATCGCCCGGCAGCGAGTCGAGGTAGTTGCGGCCATCAAACCAATAGTTCGCGTTCCAGCCCGGCGGACACCGCCCGCTGCCGAAATAGTCACCACCGTCGAGATGCCATTTGCCCACATGCCCCGTCGCGATGCCCGCGGCTTCCAGACGCTGTCCCAGGGTCGGCAGGTCAAGATGCGGGGCCATGTCGTTGGCGAGGACGCCATTGGAATGTGGATACAGCCCCGTCATGAGCGCCGAGCGGGCCGGGCCGCACACGGGCGAGCACGTACTTGCCCGGTCGAAGCGGACGCCGCTCGCGGCGAGCCGATCGATATGCGGGGTTCCGAGAGCGAGGTCAGGGCGGTAGCACCCGACGGTGTTCGCGCCCTGAGTATCGATGAGGAAGAAGATCGCCTGTTGTTTTTTCATCCCGACTGCGAGAATCGCCAGAGAAACCCGTACATGGCAATCGCGCCCAAAGTCAAAATCCAGCCGACCAACCGCAGATGCGGCCAGGTGACCAGCGCGGCGCGGGACTTCGCCGCCTCCGCGCGCTCGTGATTTCGGGGCGGTGCCGGTGACACGCGACCGGCAATAAGCATAAATCCACACAGCACGACAAAGTTGATCGCGATCAGGTGCAACCAATGTATTGGCCGACCAAATACTCCTTGGTCAGCGAGCCAACCCAACAGAAAATGCAGGCCGACACCGCCCACCAACGCGATCTTGGCCGCGAATGCCGGCACCCGCGTCGTTACAATTCCCATGATGACCACGGCTAGAATGGGGATATTAAATGCCGCCATCAGCCGTTTCATCAGGGTGAATACACCTTCCGGGGCTCCACCGAGGAGGCTGCTGGCACCGAGCGCGGCCAAACAGACCACCACGGCAAACCGTTTTCCCACCCGGAGCACCTGCACGTCGGTGGCATCCTGACGAATCCAGGCGCGATAAAGATCATACCCGAAAAGCGTCGAAGCGGTATGTAACCCACTGTTGAAGGAGCTGATAATGGTGCCGAGCAGGACCGCGGCAAAAAAGCCGATCATCCAGGTAGGCAAAACCGCATCCACCAGTCGCGCATAGGCGAGATCGCCGTTGCCTATACTCGCACCAAACATCTCGACCGCAATGATACCGGGTAGCACAAGATAAAAAGGCCCGAGCAATTTGAGCGCCGCGGCCGCCAGCACGCCCTTCTGCGCTTCCGCAAACGACGAGGCCGCAAACGTGCGCTGTACAATCAGCTGGTTGGTGCACCAATAGTAGATGTTCGTCAGCATCAGGCCGGTGAACAGGGTGGAAAACGGAATATTAGACGTCGCCGGACCGATCGGATTGAGCTTGGGTTGCTGATGGGTGGCCACGCGGCTGATCCCCGCCGCCAGATCCCCGTCGCCGAGATGGATGAGTCCCAGAATTGGAATTAAGAGCGCGCCGGCAATCAGTCCGATGCCGTAAAGGGTATCCGACAGCGCCACCGCGCTCATTCCGCCCCAGATCACGTACACCGTGCCAATCACCGCGACCGCCCACGCCATCACGAGAAATGACGCCGCCGGCGAAATTCCCAGCAACTCCGGAACTCTGAAAATACTGCTCATTGCGATCCCGCCCGAATAGAGAACAAAGGGCATGAAATTGAACGTGATCGCCGCGAGGACGATGATGCCCAGCAGCCGGCGGGTCGTCCGATCGAAACGCGTTTCCAGAAACTCCGGGATCGTGGTGATGTTTCCCGCCCAGTATCGCGGAAGGAAATACGCGGCCATGGCAATCAAGGCGAAAACCGGGAGGATCTCCCACGCCATCACCACCGCCCCGTGGATCGACGCCGCCCCGTTGAGCCCAATCAACTGTTCCGTCGAAAGATTCGTCAGCAGGAGCGTGCCGGCAATCTGGAACCAAGGTAGCCGGCGATCGGCGAGGAAGAAGGTACGGGCATCGCTATTGTCGATCCGCCGCGTCCGCCACCATGCGATCAACGGAACCAGCGCGGTGAAAAAGAGAAAAGAGGTGAACAGAAGGGGTAGATTCATGCCAGGATACAGGTCACGCATTCACCCGCCTGACTGACGAGCCGCGCCACCGCGTGCGAATCGGAACGGAAAACGGGTCAGCTACAAACCCGAATTTCACCGGCGCGGTGAGAATGAGAGACACCGCGGCCGCAAAATTGCGACGCTATTCGGGAAGTGCGGCGCACGCCTAAGTACGCTCAATCCTCCAAATCAGCACTACGGCCACCTCCCGGTCCCTTCGGCTCCGCCTCAGGCGCGCTTCCAATCATTCCGATACGAACGCGACCGGAGCGCGTTCGCGGCTGTATCACCGGGAAACGATTCGCTGACCGGATCCCATTGCAATGGCCGTCCAAGCTCCATCGCGATGGACCCAAGATGAAGCGTGGTGCACAAGCGGTGCAAGGCCTCCGCGGTATACATGGGCGCCTGGCCATTCTTGAGACAATCCAGAAAATCCCGCTGCTCGCGCGGACGGCGCGCCCAGAGCTTGTTCGACGCCGGATCGTACTTCCGCCGGAACACCGCCATATCGCTGCCTTCGAGCGGACCCGACCAGCCTTTGTTGCCCACCCAGCCATCCGTGCCCTCGAAGCGGATGAAGACACCACCGGACTTCACCTCCAGCGTCACCCCGTTGGCGTATTTATAGGAAAGCTTATACGTCTGCGCCACCGTGTTGACGGAATCCGGCGGCACGAAGCCTGACCCTTCAACCGCCACGGGCGAGGAGTCTTCCGCGAAATTCGCCACCTGCGCCGTATCCACTAAATGGGCACCCCAGTCGGTGAGTGAACCGCCTGAAAAATCCCGGATTTGCCGCCAGACCTGGGCGTCCGTGAGACTCGGCGTGTACGGTCGGAACGGGGCCGGCCCGAGCCAAAGCTCGTAGTTCAAGTCCGACGGCACGGGCACGGGCGCCTCCACAGGAAAGATCGGCTTCTCCAGCAGGCCGACCTGGATGCGCTCGAGCTTCCCGATCGCACCGTTTCGGACCGCCTCGGCCAGCAGGTGATAATAAATCACCGCCCGGTCTTCAAGGCCCGTGGCAAAGAGCAAGCCGCTCTTCTTCACCGCCCCGGCCAGGCGCCGGCCTTCCTCAATCGTCAAAGTCGGCTTCTCGCAGAACACGTTCTTCCCTGCTTCCATCGCCATCAGAGCCATCGTGACATGCCAGTGATCCGGAGTCGAAATCACTACGGCATCGATGTCGGGCCGCGCCAGCAGCGCCCGGAAATCCTCCATCTCGATACAATCATCATTACCATAGTGCTTGTTTACCGTGTTCCGCCCGCGCGACCGGCGGCCACCGTGCACATCACAAACAGCCCGCACCACGCAGTCATCCTGCTGCAGAAATGACATCAGGTTCACCGCATGGCCATGCGTGCCGACGCCGATACACCCCAGCGTGACGCGTTTCGACGGAGCATTCTGCCCGAGCACGCGCGACGGCACGAACTGAGGTGCAATGGCGGTGGCGAGGATGCCGGCCATGCCCGATTTGAGAAACGACCGCCGCGAAACAGTGGGGTTGGCTTTCATAGGGTAATCAAGAATGAGGCAGAATCACGTCAGCGTTTCGCGCATGGTCAAATGTCTTCCGGATCCAATCTCCAGACGAAAAAGAATCATTTACCCCGACCGGCACGAGTCCGATGAAACGTGGTCCAGGATCCACCCCATTCTACTTTCACGCTCCCTTGCGCGTTGGAGAAATTTCGTCGACTTGCGCCGGGCGTTAACCGGCGCAGGTCATCGAGTATACTCGAAGTGATGTCCGCGTAATCTCACCGAATTTTGAATGGGAAGAGCCACCGGAGGAGCGGTCGAGCTGATTTCTGGACATCAGCGACTCTCTCTGCACAAGTGACCTACAAGCCAAGGCGCAAGCATTGACGCCGGCACGAGCGTTCGCGATGGCCGCGCCCGAGCGTGAACATCCATCGCGCCCGAGGGACTAGGTTTACCGGGGCGGTGCGACCTTCGGCCGTCCGCGTAAACTGCATAAACCAATATACGAGGCCGATTATGAATATCGAATCAATCGAGGTCGCAGCGCCAACCGCGCGCATGCCAAAAATCTCCTGGGGTGCCGTGTTTGCCGGCGTGGTCGCCATCCTGGTTACTCAATTACTCCTCAGCGTTCTCGGCATCGGGATCGGGGCGAGCACGATTAATCCGGCCAGTGAACAAGACCCGATGTCGGGCATCGGCATCGGAGCAGGCATTTGGCTCATCCTCAGCGCGCTCATTGCCTTCTTCGTTGGCGGATGGATGGCTGGCAGACTCGCGGGGATTCCCCGAAATCTTGATAGCCTCCTCCATGGCGTGCTCGCGTGGGCGCTCGCCGTGCTGTTAACCATTTATCTCGTGACGACAACAGTCGGCAGCCTCATCAGCGGTGCCGCCGGGGTTTTGGGCCGCGGAGTTTCGCTCGCAGGTCAGGGTATGGCAGAGATTGCACCTGATATTGCTCAAGCGGTGACGGGCGGCAACGCCACTCCGATCATCGAGGAAGCCCGCCGGATCCTGCAGGAAGCCAAAAGACCTGGAACGGACGTCCAAGCAGTGGCGACCGAGTTGACGACCATCTTCAATCGGATCCTCACGCGTGACGACAGGTCGATCACCGCGTCGGATCGGGAAGCGCTCATCAATGTACTCGTGAACAACACGACCCAGACTCGCCCGGAGGCAACCGGCACCGTCTCCCGCTGGAGCGAGCAGTATCAACAGCTTCGTACGGGTTGGCAGGAGACGCGCGGTGAGGGCAGCCCGAGGGGGTCATGTCATGAATCGTGATAAGAAAAGGGCGAAGTCGACTTTCGCGTTCGTTCGCTGTTCCAAATTGATTCGATGCAACTACGTGGCCCGCCCCAAATCGCAGTAGACGCTCCGGCCCGCTATCACGATTCACGACATGACCCCGTCCGGACCGCCCGCCGGGCCCAGCGCAGTCGGCTCGAGCCCATGCAAAAGGTGGCCCGAATGCTCCGCCGCCATGAGGATCTGCTTTTGAATTGGTTCAGAGCGAAAGGTGAGCTGTCCAGCGGCGTGGTCGAGGGGTTGAACAACAAAGTCCGAGTGGTGACCAGACGCTCGTATGGCTTTCGCACCTACAGGGCGCTGGAGGTGGCCCTGTATCATACTCTTGGGCACTTGCCCGAACCTGAGTTAACCCATAGATTCAGCTGACGAGGCCGAATCGAGTTAGTTGGGATATATGAACGCGGAAGCCTATCAGCAGAGAGAGTCCACTTTAAGGCGCTATCCGACCTAGAGCTGAGCCGCTGCGTATTATATGATAGTATATATAATAATGCAATCACTATAAAATCAGGCAGCAAAACAAGCTTTTGGTTTATGCCAAAAAAACTGCATCGAGGAGAAAATGTTATGCTTTACACCGGTAGTGGAACGATATCACAGGAAACGCGAGAGGGTGTTAGTTTTCATGTTTTCCACCGCGGCCTTCATACCCCTATATACTCAGATCCAAAGAGTTGCGCCGTAATTTTTACCGTTGAAAATTGGATCACTAGCAAAATTTCGGGGTAGAACACGCGCTTTCGAGAGTTTAAGCAGCTTTATCGGCGCGATTAACCTTTAGTTACTTTCAGGTTTCAGGACTTTGGGGAAATCCCAAGCCTTCAGAGTTGATTTCTCGAATTCTCGGGCGAGCGAAAAAAAACCGAACGACCCCCGCTGCCGGGACTCCGAACGACGGAATCTGGGTGCTCGCGCCAGCTGGCCATTTCTAATAACATCTCAATAGCCGGTCACCACTGACTCAGCCAATGGAAGGAAGCGCCGCAGACGAAAATCCGTCGGCCAGCTGCTTCGCTGTCTGCGGCGTGATTTGCTGGTACTTCACCCCAGCTGAATGCGTCGCGACGCCATAGTAATGCTTCCACAGGAGCTCCTGATTCGTGTGGCAAAGGATGGTCGCCGTCCGTCCGGGATTCTTGTGCGCCGCCATGTCGTAGGTGGCGAAGGAGTGGCGGAAGCAATTGTGCGGATGCGGCACCTTCGCGGTGATGAAGAGCAGGCTCTTCAGGCGCATGTAATCGCGCGGCCGCACAACCCAGCATTCGGCCGGCGTGATCGCCAACCACTCCCACACCTGAGCGGGAAGATTGTCGATGTAATGGGATCGACCGCCGCTCACCATCCCGGTCTTCAGTTTGTGACGCGGGAGGCGGATTCCCCGGTCCTCAAAATTGATGTCGCGACGCTCGATCCGGCAACCGCTGGAGAAGCGCAAGCCGACGAACGCCTCAAGGGCAAGGCGACCGATGACCGGAAGGAAGATCTTTTCGCCCCCGCGTTGGTACGTCAGTGCAGTTTCGAAGAGCCGAGCGCACTCCTCCGGCGTGATGATGCCGATCTTGCCGACGCCATCCCCGCGCCGCTTCACCTCGCGCGTCGGGTTGTCAGTGATCAGCCGTTTGTCGATGAAGTAGCCGTAAAGGGCGGAGACGTGCTTCACGTAGTTGTCGAAGGTGACATCCGTCGCGACCTGCGGGAAGTCCTCGATCCAAGCCTCGATCTCTTCGGCCGGGACTGCGCTCAGCTGGAA
>CAYVDZ010000014.1:0-19950 GCA_964450575.1 uncultured Opitutus sp. | reverse complement strand
AGCGCAGGATCAAGGTGCGAGACCCGAACCGGCGCCGTCTGCGTGCGTTGCGATTGAAAAGGGGCGGACTCGATCACTCCGAACAACAGGGCGGACATTTTGCCATCCGCTTGTTCCAGCTTCGCCGCGATCTCGTCGAGAACGTAAGTATCGTAGTACTCCAGCCCGCGGCCAAGCGCATAGGTGAGTAATTTTTCCGTGAGACAGTGATAAACGTCGGCTTTACGGTCGCGAACGATCACTCGCTTCAACTCGCGCACGTCCGCGAAGGACTCACCGGTGGCCAAACGCCCGGCCGGCTCAATCGGCTGGCCCGCTTCCGTGTCACGCCAAGCGCCCAGGGCGTTGAAATTTTCCAGCGCCAGACCCAACGGATCCATCCGCTCGTGACACGAGCTGCAGAGCGGGTTGGCGCGATGCACGGCCAGCATCTCACTCAACTTGGGCTCACGACCACCGAACTCTTTTTTGGCCTCCTCCAGATCGGGTACGTCAGGCGGCGCAGGCGGAGGAGGAGTGCCTAAAATGTTTTCCAGAATAAACAGTCCACGTTTCACCGGGGACGTCCGCGTGGGGTTCGACGTCACCGCGAGCACCGTACCCTGAGTAAGGATACCGCCGCGAACACTACCCGGCGGGAGCGTCACCCGTTGCAGCTGTTCGCCCACCACCTCGGGCAGACCATAAAACGCCGCCAACTTGTCGTTGAGAAAGGCGTAATCGCTCTCGACCAACTCCAACACGCTGCGGTCTTCGCGGAGAATGTAGTCGAAGTACATTTCCGTCTCGCTCCGCATCAACCGGCGAAACGCTCCATCGAAATCCTGTCGACCATCGCGGCTCCGCGGCATACTCGGCCCCATCACAATCCGGGCATTGATGGGAACACTCTCGATGTCGCGCGCCTGGAGCCATTGGCCGGTAAAATTGCGGACGAACGCCTGGGAACGCTGATCCTTCAGCATCCGCGCGACCTGAGGACGGAGTTCGCGCCGGAGTTCGCCGCGCTCGGCGAGTTGCATGAGCTCCTCGTCCGGCATGGTTGACCACAGGAAGTAAGAAAGGCGCGAGGCGAGGGAATACTCGTCGATGGGCGCGATCGCCTCATGCGCAAAGCGTGCCTCGGGCTCCTCCAAGCGAAAGAGGAAACGCGGCGAGGCAAGGACCGCCATCATCGCCCGCGCCACCCCAACTTCAAAGGTCGTGTCCGCTTGCGAATACACCCCGCGGGCGAGACCGACGAGCTCTTCCAACTGCGCCGGGGCCACCGGCCGACGGAAGGCACGCGTGGCAAACTGGCGCAAGACGTCCCGTGCATAGTCGTCCCGGGCAACCGGATCTGTAGGGGCGGGCCCCTCCGGAAAAAAGCGCGCGTGATTCTCGGGCGCAATCCAAAGCTCCGGGCTCAAAGGGCCACGCACTTGGACCGAGACGATACGCACGCTGACATGCGTTGCCGGCGCTCGCGCTCGCGTGGCGGCACTGCCGCTGGTCGACACCGTCTCTGCCTCCCTACTCACTTGAAAACTTACCACCTCGACCGGGGTCGCATCGACCGGCGGCAACGGGACCACCTCAAAACTGACCACATGACCGCCAGGCTGCCACGCGATTTCATAGTCGTGCCGCAGAGTTTTGCGCTCCTGCCAGACCACCTCTTCGACAAAGCGTTCTTCACCGTCGATCCGACAAATGACCTGGCACCGGCTCGCATCAAAGTCGAACGAGCCACGAAGCTCCAGTTCGATGCTGACCCGGTAAGTGTCCGCCTCATCCACCTTGAAGGAGCGCGAAACGGTAATCGGGTTACGTGCGTTCATCTGTTCGCCGGTCCGGCCCCCCGGAGCGCGAAAGTCACGCCCCACCGCTTTCCGCTCGCGAATCGCTTTGGCGACCTTGGGCACCGCCTGGTCGACGATCACTTCGGCGGCACCCAAATATTTCTCCAACAACAAGGGCGCCAAGGTCAGGACGTCGCCGTTGTTATCAAACCCATTGCCGCTATCGTCGGGCGGAAACTCGGCTTCGCTATTGAAGTCATACCCTGTGAGATCGCGAATCGTATTGCGATACTCGATCCGATTGAGCCGCCGCGCAGTCACCCGACCCGGATCCGGTCGGGCGGGATCGGTGCCGAACGCGTCGAACTTAATCCAATTACTGAGGGTGGAAATTTCCTCCGCCGTAGGTCGAAAACCTTCGTCACCCTCTTCCCGGGGTGGCATCAGCCCACCGCGCACATTCTTGAGCGCGGCCAGCCAGAGGTCTTTCTTCGCCAGGATGTCCGCATCGTCCTCGAACTCATCGAAGGAAACACTCCCCTTCCCGATACCGTTGCCGTGGCAATCGTAACAGTATTTCTCCAGAAGCGGAGCAACCTTCTGATGGAAATTGACCGCGGCAGTCGGGGCGTTGCCCGAAGACGAGGCCGCAGATGCGAACGGTAAGACGGCCATGCATCCGGCCACGACAGAACTCCACCCGGAGCCGGGTCGCCTTGGAAACGGAAAAGACGATCTGAAAAGTAGAGCCACTTGAGCTTGGGGCACGCGAGAAAGACGAGTGAAGACGGGATAAGTGACGGTGCGCAGATAAGCGAAAAAATCAACAAGCTCCTGACTGAGAACACCGCTTGGATAGGAGGTGAAGGAAAAACCCTCGCCCGTCCAGCGCCAGCGATCGTTTTCAGACGGAATTCAGAGGAAACCCGGAGCGCCGCCAGGTCACTTCTCCCCAGGTTAGCTAAGGTCGCGGATGGATCCAAACTGCGGGTCGAAGAGCCGCTGGTAGGTGCGAACAATCATGCCGTCCGTCAGTCCCGCGAGCCAATCGCAGATCTGGCGCGCCTTCGCCGCGGGAGTCGGTGCTGCGTCGATCAAGCGGCCGACGCGCGGAGGAAGGATCCGGATGACGCGGGAACCGGGTTCGACATAGTTGCGCCAGCAGGACTCCCACAAATCGAAGAGGACCCGCTGCGCCTTGTGCTCCATCTGCTGGAGTTGAGGGCTGTCGAAAATGATGTCGTTCGCCATTTTCTTGTAGAACGCCGCCTCGCGTTCCGCACCCGAGCTCACGGCGAGTTCGAAACGATAGCGGTTCGTTTGCGTTGACATGAAGTTCGCGCGTGCACGCAGCCGGCACGCGGTGATGAACGTCCCCACCTTCTGCGCGAAAACGCTTTCGAGCCGGTCGCTGCGAATCGCGGCCGCAAGCTGGTCGAGCCATTGCTGCTGCTCAGCATCGAGCGCCTCGCCCGCCGCCCATTGCTCGATCCGCTCCACCGACAAAAAACCGGCCCCGACGCCGTCGACAATATCGTTGAGCGAATACGCCGCGTCATCCGCCCAATCCATAATCTGACATTCAATACTTTTAAACCCATTGAGTTTCTCCGCCTCACGCAGCGGGGCAGGAATGGCAACGTCGCCCATGACAAACGCCCGATGACGTTCCTGTGTATCGTACAGGAAGTGATTGGTGGGCGGCGCCGGGAATTCGCGGAAAAGCTTTTTATATTTCAGCACCCCATCGAGCAGCGCCCGCGTTGCGCCCATTCCGCGGACGCCCGTCTCATTCTGGTAGAGTGTTTCGGTGAGGAGGTGCAGCGTCTGCGCGTTGCCCTCGAATCCTCCCCAAGGCGTCATCAACTCCTGCAAAGTCCGCTCGCCCGAATGGCCAAACGGAGGATGCCCGAGGTCGTGCGCGAGACAGACCGCCTCCACGAGATCTCTGTCAATATGGAAATCGGCCCCGAGCGGGTCTCCTCGCGACTGCAAAAAGGTGCAAATGGAGCGACCGATCTGCGCCACTTCCATCGAGTGAGTCAGGCGCGTGCGGTAGAAATCGTATTCCCCCGAAAGGAAAACCTGCGTTTTCGACTGCAGCTTCCGAAACCCCTGCGCGTGGATGATCCGGTCGCGATCCATTTGAAATGCGGTCCGGTAATCCCGCTTCCGGGCCCCGTCGAGCGTCTCGCTATCGAACGCAGTATAGAAGCGGTTGGTCATGGGTGGCGAACCGCCAAGTGCACACGCTGGCGACGCGCATGGCAACGCCGAGATTTTTTCTGACAAAACGATCAGGAGGATTGCCTTGAAGCCCAGGTTCTATTCTTACTTCAAAAGGTCGCATTCGCCCCATGCCCCACTCCACATTCTGCACCCCTTTTGGCACCTGTGCCATCGCTTGGAACGACGTCGGCCTCACGCGCTTTCTGCTGCCCGACCCCGAACGGCCGTCCAGTGTTAATACCGAGTTCGCTCCACCGGCGTGGGTGACAGAGATCATTGCGCGAGTGCAACGTCACCTCGCAGGCGAGATGCAGGACTTCGCGGACGTGTCGTTTGATTACCGACGCCTGCCCGAATTCGTGGGTGCGGTTTTGCGCGCCACCCTGACCGTCAAGGCGGGCTGCACGGTGAGCTATGGCGAAATTGCCGCTTTCATCGGCCAGCCGGTCGGCGCCTCTCGCGCCATCGGGGCGGCCTTGGGCAGCAATCCCTGGCCGTTGTTGATTCCCTGTCATCGCATCGTAGCCGCGAGTGGTAAGATGACGGGATTCTCCGCCCCCGGTGGCATCGCGACCAAGGTCAGACTCCTTGCGCTCGAAGGCTCCCAGCTGGTTGCCCAGTAAGCCAGGCGAGTCGCTCGACAGGGGCCGCGGACTGGCTACGGTCAGCCGATGAAAAAAATGCGTGCCATCGCGAAGCTGCGCGCCGGTGAAGGGCTCGATCTGATCGAGGTTCCGGTGCCGGAGCCAGCCATCAATGATGTGCTCATCAAGGTAAAGAAGACCTCCATTTGCGGCACCGATCTTCATATCTACAATTGGGACACGTGGGCGGAAAAAACCATCCGTCCGCCGATGGTAATCGGGCATGAGTTTGTGGGCGTGATCGAAGCCGTCGGCGCCAACGTGCAAGGCTTCCGTCCCGGTGACCTCGTCGACGGCGAGGGCCACATCGTCTGTGGAAAATGTCGCAACTGCCTCGCGGGTCGCCGTCACCTCTGTAAGGATACCAAGGGCGTGGGCGTAAACCGCGACGGCGCGTTTGCGGAATTTCTCTGTCTCCCTGCGAGCAATGCGGTACTCGTCGATCCCGCCATTCCGCTCGACGTCCTCTCGTGTTTCGATCCGCTCGGTAATGCGGTGCACACCGCGCTCCAGTACGACTTGGTCGGCGAGGACGTTTTGATCACCGGCGCCGGCCCGATCGGATGCATGGCCGCCGCGATCGCCAAGCAGGCGGGCGCCCGCAAGGTGGTGGTCACCGATGTGAATCCCGATCGACTGGCACTTGCCAGGCGCATGGGCGCGACCCGCGTGGTCGACGTTTCCCGGGAAACACTTCCTGACGTGCAGCGTGAACTCGGGATGAAGGAAGGCTTCGACGTGGGTCTGGAAATGTCGGGAAATCCGCACGCCCTGGCCGACATGATTGATAACATGTTTCACGGCGGGCGCATCGCCTTGCTCGGGATCATGCCGGAAAAAGCCGCGATCGATTGGAACAAGGTCGTCTTTAATATGCTCACCATCCGCGGAGTCTACGGCCGCGTGATGTATGAAACGTGGTACAAGATGACCGCTCTGATTCAAAGCGGGCTGGATATCTCACCGGTCATCACGCATCGTCTGCCGTTCACGGAATTTCAGAATGCGTTCGATCTGATGCGCTCCGGGAAAAGCGGAAAGATTATACTGAGCTGGGAATGAGGACGGAACCGAAAACCACCATTCAGACTTCGTCCGATGATGATGCCCGCCTTCCAGTCTCATCTTGAGAAAACCCTCGCTGACATCCATGCGGCGGGGCTGTATAAACAGGAGCGCGTGATCGCGACGCCGCAAGGTCCTCATATCGCGGTCAGCGGCGGTCGCCAAGTCCTGAATTTTTGCGCCAATAATTATCTGGGACTCGCTGATCACCCCGCCTTGCTCCAAGCCGCGCACGCGGCCCTCGATCGCTGGGGCTATGGACTTTCCTCGGTGCGTTTCATTTGCGGCACGCAGGAAATTCACAAGGAACTCGAGGCTCGCCTCAGTGCGTTCCTCGGGACCGGGGACACGCTTCTCTACGGCTCATGTTTCGATGCGAACGGCGGCGTCTTTGAAACCCTGCTGACTGCGGACGACGCGGTGATCAGTGACGAGCTCAATCATGCCTCGATCATCGACGGCATCCGACTTTCGAAGGCGCAGCGTTATCGTTACCGCAACTGCGACATGAGCGACCTGGCGGCCAGGCTTGGCGAAGCCGACGCCAAGACGATACGTTTCAAACTCGTGGTGACGGATGGAGTTTTTTCCATGGACGGCACCCTCGCGCCCCTGCGTGAAATCTGCGATCTGGCGGAAAAATTCGGCGCGCTCGTGATGATCGATGACAGCCACGCGGTCGGCTTCATGGGCAGGACCGGACGCGGCACGCATGAACACTGGGACGTGATCGAGCGCGTTGACCTCATCAGCGGCACGCTGGGTAAAGCCTTGGGTGGAGCAAGCGGCGGCTATATTGCCGGTCGGAAGCCGATGATTGAACTGCTCCGCCAACGTTCGCGCCCGTATCTGTTTTCCAATACCCTCGCGCCGGTCATTACCGCCACGTCGATTGCCGCGCTGGATCTGATCAGCCAATCGACCACGCTGCGGGATCAGCTCGAGGAAAACACGCGGTTCTTCCGGCAGGGGCTGAACGAAGTCGGTCTGAACGTAAAGCCCGGCACGCATCCCATCGTGCCGGTGATGCTCGGTGACGCCGCGCTCTCCCAACGCTTTGCCGCGCAGATGCTGGAAAAAGGCGTGTACGTCATTGGGTTTTTCCATCCCGTCGTGCCCGAGGGCGCGGCCCGAATTCGGACCCAGGTGAGCGCGGCCCACAGTCGGGAGGATTTGGAGTTTGCCATTCGTGCGTTCGCCGACGTGAAACAGGAACTGTCGTTATAAACATGCCCGCGATTTCCTCAAAAACGCTCCGCCGCCTGGAACGTGCGGCCCGGACTGCGGCGCAAGGCTCGTATTCGCCGTATTCACATTTCAAGGTCGGCGCCGCCATCCTCACCGGCTCCGGGCGGATTTACACGGGCGCCAACATCGAGAATGCCTCCTACGGCTTGTGTAATTGTGCGGAGCGCACCGCGATTTTTACGGCGGCCGCCGCGGGCGAACGCCAGGTGCGGGCCGTGGCGGTTTATACTCCGACAGCAACGCCGACCATGCCGTGCGGAGCGTGCCGCCAGGTGATCAATGAATTTGGCCCGCAAGCGATTATTATTAGCGTATGCGATTCGGCGGAGCGGAAAGAAATCACGCTGCCGCAGCTGCTGCCAGACGCCTTTGGCCCCGCCGACCTCATCAAGGATGCTCCGCCCGTGCGGCGCGGCAAACGTCGTTGAACTCGCGCAAAGCGTTCCAGTAACCGGGGCCGGCGACGGGGATGAAATCGTTGTGCCGCGCTTCGGGCACCCAGAAGTGCCGCTTCGGTTCAGGTGCGGCATCGAACAATGCCGCACCATGACGAAAAGGGATCACCTCGTCGGCCTGGCCATGCATGATCAGGACCGGACTCGTCACCTGCGCCAGTTTGCGTTCGTTTTCAAACAGGTCGAAGGGCAGAATCCGCCAACGCGTAACCACCCGATAGACGCTCACAAAGGCACTTTGAAGAATCAGTCCGCCGACCCGTTCTTCTGTTGCCATTTGAACGGCCGGCCCTGCACCGAGTGATCGTCCGTAAAGCAACGTTTGTTCCGCCGGCACCTTCAATTCCTCTCGAAGATACGTCCGGGCAGCCCGGGCCGATTCATAAAGCGAAGACTCCGAGGGAACGCCAGTGCTGCCACCATAGCCGGGATAATCAAAGGCGAACACCGCGAAACCGGCGGCATGCAACGCCCGCAACATCGGCTCGAGGTCGCCCAGCGACTCGGCATTACCATGAAAAAACCAAAGCGTGAACGCGGCGTTGGGGTTGGGCAGATGCAGCGTGGAAATTTCATTCCCCGCCGAATCGCGCACGCGTTTGATGCCCGAGGGCGCTTCGCGTGACGCGATTTCAGGATAATATAGCGCGCGAGAGGCCAGAAACCGCGCGGTGAGCGCAAGCCCGCCATAGGCGAGAAAAAGAACCAGCAGCACTTTCATCACCGTGACGGATAATCATTGAGCGCGACGCGCGCTAAATCCGAGTGTGTCCAGCGGACAGGAGAACGGTGATCGCATCCTCGAACACTTCGGTTTTCACCAGAAAGTAATCGGTGTCGTACGTCGCGATCGATAAGAGACTGATGCCGGCCCGAGCGAGTGGCGTCGCGAGCGACGCCAGCACGCCAATCGCATTAAAGGAAAAGGGACCGACCAGTTTGAGCACCCGCCAATTGCGCTCCGCCCGCACGGTCATGGGCACGTTTTCCGCCGGACAGATGATTGCGACCTCATCGTCCGTGAAGGTAATATTGAGAAAAGGACCCGCCGCCCAAGCTGGCACGACGGATTGCGCGGGCAACCGGCAGACCGCGTATCGGTGCGGCAAGGCACGGAAGCGCTGTCCCGGACGCTTCATGCCACTGGGGGACCGGAGAAGAAATCACGCACGGCCATCGCCACCTGAGCGCGTGGGATTTCGAACTCGGAACGTTGACTCAAATCACGGATCTTCACGACGCCCTTCGCCAGTTCGTCGCCTCCGTAAATCAAGGCGAGTTTGGCCCCCGATTCGGCGGCCGCCTTGAACTGCTTACCAAAGGCCAGCTCCTTCATCGGGTAATCGACTCGAAAACCTGCGGCGCGCAAGGCGTGGATATCGCCAAACGCCGCGAGCCGCCCGGCCTCGCCCCCGATGACGCAGTACACATCGGGTGCCTGGACGAGGGTGGGAGTAAGACCCCGTTGCTCGAGCAAAAGTGAAAAGGTCATATCGCCGATGGCGAAGCCTACGGCGGGGAGGCGCGGTCCGCCAAGTTTTTCCACCAAGTCATCATAGCGTCCTCCGCCGGCGATGGCCCGCAGTTCGCCTTTGCGGTCAAACGCCTCGAAGACAAAGCCGGTATAATAAGCGAGGCCTCGGACCACCCCGAGATCGACCTCAATGAAGCGGGCGAGCCCCATTGCACCGAGTGCGCCCAGGAGCCGCCGCCATTCCACCAAACGTGCTTCAAGCTTTTCGCCACCTTGAATCGATTTCAGTTTTTCCTCCAAAGCCGGGAGTGACTTCACTTGAAGGAAGGCAAGGACCTTGGCCTTCAATTCAGGATCCAAAGGACCGAACGCCTCGGCGTAACCCTTGAAGGCATCATCCCCGAGCTTCTCGAACTTGTCGATCGCACCGAGTACGCCACGCGATTGAGGTTCGGTGAATCCCAGGGCTTCCAGGTAATGGAACCACACGTTCCGGTCACTGAGCCGGACACTGAAATCCTCATGGGTGAGGCCGAAGGAGCTCAGGCATTGGACGAGTAAGGCAATCAACTCGATCTCCGCCTCGGGGCCAGGCTCGCCGAAGATGTCGGCATTGAACTGGAAAAAGCAGCGCCCACGGCCCTTCTGCATGCGCTCGTAGCGGTAAAACTCGGCGATGCTAAACCACTTGATGGGACGTTTTAGTGCGCTCGCTCGAGCGCCGACAAGACGACAAACGGTCGGCGTCATCTCCGGGCGCAACGCGACTTCACGGCCACCTTTATCGACGAAGCTAAACAACTGCCCCTCGATTTCGTCGCCGGACTTGGCCTTGTACAAGGCCAGCGGCTCCAACACTGGAGCGTCGTACTCGGAAAACCCGAAGACGTTGGCGCTTTGCCGCCAAAGCCGGAAAACGTGATTCCGGCGCGCTAAGTCTTCGGGATAGAATTCACGGAAGCCGGGCAGAGTCTGAAACGTGGCCATTGAGGCCCTATCGTTGCGAAGCCCGGCAACCGAGTGCGACTCAAAAACCGCACTGATCAGTCCGCCAGCCCGAAACGCGACTGGCGGACGTCGTCAGGAATCGTTACGTCGCCGGCGAACTCTTTTGCGCACCTTGCAGCTTGGCCAAATCCAGTTTCTTGAGCTGCTGCTTCAAGATCTTTCCGGACTTAAACTTCACCACGGCACGTTGCGGAATAACGACCTCAGCTTCCGGCTTGTTCGGATTGCGCCCGATGCGCTGCTTGCGCACCTGCACCTCGAGCACGCCGAAGTTGCGCAACTCGACGTTGCGCCCGTTCGCCAGGGCCTTTTGAATAATGTCGAGCGTCTGCTGAACGGTATCGACGATCTGTTTTTGCGGAAATCCAGATTTCCGATAAATTTCTAATACTATTTCGCGTTTGGTTAGGTTAGACATGGGGGTTCCTTTTAAATGAGTCCCTTATTTCCGAGGCACCTTAAATTATTTGCCGACTTCTAATTGCGTCAACTCTTATGACCATTTTGCTTTACGGGCGTTCCCCCCGGAATTCCTATCCGATCCATGCCTGATCCGAGTGCGGTTAATTCCATGTTTGCGCGCATTGCGCGCCGTTACGACTTCGCTAACCGCCTGTTGACCGGTGGGATGGATCTCTGGTGGCGAAATCGGCTCGTGGCCGCGGTCCGGCTCCATCAGCCCCACGACGTGCTGGATCTCGCGACGGGAAGTGGAGATGTGGCTTTTGCATTAAGCGCAAAACTGCGGAAAACTTGCACAATTGTGGGGATGGATTTCTGCCAACCGATGCTCGACGAGGCGGAAATCAAGAAGGCCGCGAGCTCGCGTTTCGATCATATCACGTTCCGCCAAGGGGACGGCCTAGCTTTGCCCCTCGCTGACAAGATGTTCGATGCCGTGACGATATCGTTTGGGCTGCGTAACCTCGCCGATCGGCATCTCGGGTTACAAGAGATGCATCGTGTGCTGCGTCCAGACGGACATCTCCTGGTGCTAGAGTTCTCGCAACCGGACCGGTGGTTTCGTCCGCTCTATCTATTCTACCTGCGGACTATTCTGCCCCGAATCGCGGGATGGGTAACGGGAGATCGCGATGCCTACGACTACCTGAATCGCACGATTGAAGTTTTTCCCGGTCAGTCCGCCCTCGCGGCCGAGATCAGCCGAGCCGGCTTTTCCGAGGTGAAATCGCGCTCGATGACCTTTGGCATCGTAGCGTTGCACGAGGCAAAAAAGTAAACGTCCCAGCGGCGCGCAGGGTAACGCGCGCAGCCGCGCTCAGTTAAACGACTTCCCGCAGCCGCAGGTGCTCTCGGCGTTGGGATTCTTGATTTCGAATCCTTTGCCGTGGAGACCGTCGTCAAAATCGATCATCGACCCTTGGAGATAAGCCAGGCTGGCCGGGTCGATCACGAAGGTGACGCCCTCGCTCTCGAGTTGTGCATCATCCAGCTTAAGCACATCAAACGACATTCCATACTGAAATCCAGAGCAACCGCCAGATTCCACGAGGACGCGAAGCCGCTTCCCGGGGGCGTTGAGATCGGCCTGCATCGAACGGACGTGCTTCGCCGCACGAGGGGTGAGCGTAATCATGAGATTCAGCTAAAGACGGCGATCAGCGGTGTCAAATAACCGTGAAGCAAATTTCGGGCCGAAATAAAATCTGTGCGCTTGCCAGCCACCTTCGGCCCACCTTTCCTCCGTTCGAGTGGCGGCGATTAAACACATCTTCAACGAGCTCCACTACGAGATGGTGCGCAAAGTCGCGGAAGGCGGCATGGGGGTTGTCTATGAAGCCCAGCAAAGAGGTGCCGGCAATTTTCGCAAGGTGGTTGCGGTGAAGTTAATTCGGGAGGAATACTCGGCAATCGAAGAGTTCCAGAATAACTTCATCGGCGAAGCCCGGCTCGTCGCCGATCTTATCCACACGAATATTGTTCAAACGTATCACTTGGGCCAAGTGGGCGGGCAATATTTCATGGTGATGGAATTTGTTCGCGGAGTAAATTTGGAGCAATTGCTGGAGGAGCAGCGCAAGCAAGGCCGAGCCATCCCGGTGGATCTGGCGGCATTCATCATTTCACGCGTCGCCCGCGGTCTGGCCTACGCGCACTCCAAGTGCGATCGCGAGGGTCGTCACCTCAATATCGTTCATCGTGATATTGGTCCCAAAAACGTGATGCTCGCCTATGAGGGCGACGTGAAGCTCACCGACTTCGGAATCGCGAAGGCGCTTGACCTCATGTACAATGAAGAAGGCAAAGTGATCGCGGGCAAGGACGAGTACTTGTCCCCCGAGCAGGCGAATTACGCGATCACAGACGCCCGCGCTGATTTGTTTCCACTCGGGATCGTCCTCACGGAGCTGCTGTTGGGAAAGAATATTTTTCGCTCTCCAGATCGTTCGATTTCGCGCCGTAACATCCTGTCGATGGGTATTCCACGGTTCGCGAGCCTTCGACCCGAGATTGAACCACGGCTCGAAGCGATCATTCAACGGGCGCTCCAGCGCGATCGCGATCAGCGCTACCAATCGGCGTTCGAGATGCTCACCGATCTTGAAATGTATCTTTATAGTGATCGTTACGGCCCGACCAACGAGAAGCTGGGCGTTTACTTGAAGGACCTGTTTGGCGTGCGTGATCCCGTCGTTCCCTCCCTCTCCCTGCGCAGCGCGATCTAAGATGCACGCGGCTAACCTTTCATTGCCATGAGCGGCCCCGGATTCAGCCAGGACCTCCGTCAGCGGCAAACCCAGTCGCTGGTCCTTGCTCCGCAGCTTCGCCACTCGCTGAAGATTCTTCAGGTGGCGGCGCTCGATTTGAGGTCGGTCATTCAAGAAGAGCTCCAGTCCAATCCGACGCTGGAAGAGCTGCCCATGGAGGGAGTAAGTCTCGATCAACCCTCCGACGACAGTGGCTCGGATGGCTCAGATCCCAGCGATAATGGCGGCGCAAACTCCCGCACGGAGCGAGAAAGCGACGACGCGAATGCTCCCTCCGACCACTCAGACTCCAAGGGGGATGAGATGGATTTCTCGAAAGACAAGGAATTCGAGATCCTCGGTAAACTTGACGAAGACTGGCGCGACCACATGGCCAATGTCGGTGGCAATCAGCCTTTCACCAGCGAGGATGCGGAGCGACGCCAGCATTTCCTGGATTCGTTGGTGACTGAAACCTCCCTCCAGGAACACCTGATGCAACAGGCCGAAATGGCTGACCTCTCTCCGCCGGCGCTGGAAGCGATGCGTCACCTCGTCGGCAGTCTGGATGACCGCGGGTTTCTCACGCAGGCGCCATCGGACGTCGCGCTCCAGACGTCGATCCCGCTCGGGGCCGTCCAGGAAGCGCTCAAGCTTCTCAAAACGTCCGAGCCAGCCGGCATCGGAGCAAAAGACCTGCCGGAATGCCTTCTCTTGCAGCTCACGGCCAAGAATCGCTCGGGATCACTCGCGTGGCGAATGATCCGCGATCATTTCGAGCTTCTAACCCGTCGCCGCATCCCTGAACTCTCCCGCAAGCTGGGAGCGGATGCCGATGACGTGCAGTCCGCCATCGAAGAGATCGGGAAGCTCGATCCCGCGCCCGGCCGGCGTTTCGCCGAGGATAATAACCGGGTCGTCGTCCCCGACGTAACCGTCGAGAAGGATGGTGACGAGTGGAAGATCGACCTGAACAGTGATTACATCCCGCGGCTTCGGATTTCGAGTACCTACCGCGACATGATCGCCAAGGGCACGTTGTCGAAAACTGAAAGGGATTACCTCCGCGAACGCATGCGTTCCGGCAAGTTTCTCATCGACTCGATCGAGCAGCGTCAGCGCACCATCGAGCGCATCACGCGCGAAATCATCAACGCCCAACGCGATTTCTTCGAAAACGGCGTCGCCGCCTTGAAGCCACTCACGATGACCCAGATTGCCGAGGTGGTCGGCGTCCATGAGACGACCGTCAGCCGGGCCATCGCCAATAAGTTTATTCGGACGCCGCACGGGGTCTTCGACTTCAAATATTTCTTCACTCCCGGCTATCAGGCGGAGAGCGGCATCTCGGTCTCGAACACCAGTGTGAAGGAGATGATCGCGGATCTGATCAACATGGAGGATAAGTCAGGTCCGCTCAGCGATCAGGAACTCGTCACCAAACTTCAGGACCGCGGCATCACCATTGCCCGCCGGACCGTCGCCAAGTATCGCGAAGAACTCGGCATTCTGCCGAGCAATCTGCGTCGCGATTACAAGTAGGCGAAGCTTCTCCTTTTCCGATTGGAATGACGACGGGGTTGGGATGAAGCGAAATTCGCCATTTCAGATTAACCGCAGATGACACTGATGGCACGAATAGAGAGAATTGCAGATCGAAGAGCACCAGACTGCCATTAACCCGCCAGGTGAAGTGCCCGAAACGCAGAATGCCCTGATAATCTGTGTCTATCGGTGAAATCTGTGGATCCAACTTCGTATTTAAGGATGAAAGTGGGTCCGACGGACAGTCCGCTAACGAACGCAAGCCGGGTTCACCCGGGCTCGCTGGAACTAAGCGACCGCCGCCCCAGGTTCGATCCGCAAGTCGAGGCCACTGTGCGCGGCGGCGCTTTCATGATCAGACCAGGCAGCAAACGCGATCATGCCGGCATTGTCGCCCGTATGCTTGGGGTGCGCCGCCAAAAAAGGGATATTCGCCCGGCGCGCTTCTGCCTCAAGCGCCGTACGCAAGACCCGATTGTTTGCCACGCCGCCGGAGAGTCCGAGGCTGCGAAATCTCCCCTCTCCCAACCGAAGGGCTGCGCGCGTTTTTCGCACCAAGGCATCGACCACCGCCTGCTGATAGCTCGCACAAAGATCCGCCCTCTTTCGCTGGACGTCATCCGCCGGCATTTTTTCCAGCAGATAGCGCAAGCTCGTCTTCAGCCCGGAAAAACTAAAATCCAACTCATCGCGCCGCCCGATGCCGCGTGGGAAATCGAACGCCGCCGGGTTTCCCGGCAAGGCGTGCTGCTCGACAATCGGCCCACCCGGGTAACCAAGCCCGAGGAGTTTCGCGCCTTTGTCGAGCGCCTCGCCGGCCGCATCATCGCGGGTCGACGACAGCACTTTCAGCCGCCGCTCCGGATCGACGGTGAGTAACAGCGTGTTTCCCCCGGAAACAATCAACGCGAGATGGGGCAGCAATTCGTTCAGCTGGGCGTCGAAGGTTTCCGGCGAATCTGCATGCCGCGCGATGAAGGGAGACCATACATGGCCGCGCAGGTGATTCACCCCTCGCACCGGAAGTTTGAGGGCCAACGCGAGTGACTTGGCCGCCGCGACTCCCATGGCGAGACAAGCCGCCAGCCCTGGGCCCTGGGTGACGGCGACACTGGTGAGTTGAGCGAAATCCACCTGCTGCTGTGCGCGCTGCAGCAACGGAGCAAACGTGCGGAGATGCTCACGCGTCGCGAGATCGGGTACGACGCCCCCGTACGTTTCGTGCAACGCGATCTGGCTATGGATCCACTCACCCATCGAACCGCGCGCCGGATCAAAAACCGCCACCGCGGTTTCGTCACAGGAACTTTCGAGCGCTAAAATCATATATTATTGGGCGAACGCGCCACCGTGCGCTCCCCCCACAACCGCACGCCCTGTAACATCGTGATGGCGGTCTCGAGTTGGCGATCCTTGATCGGCTCGAAGCCGAAGCGCTCTTTGAATTCCTGCGGATCCGTCAGGTCAGGCCGTGAACGCTGCCGGGCGAGTTTCGTATCCTCCTCCGGCGTCATCACCACCTCGACGTGAGGCGCTACGCCTTTCTCATGAATCGTCGCACCGCCCGGAGTGTAATAGCGTGCGGTCGTCAGCTTCAGGCCCTCGCCGCGATCGAGTTTAAAGATGGATTGGACCGACCCTTTTCCAAACGAGCGCTCACCCACGAGAATCGCCCGTCCCGTATCTTTCAAGGCCCCGGCCACGATCTCCGCCGCACTCGCACTCCCTGCATTAATCAACACCGCGATCGGCAACGAAACCATCGGGCGGGACGCTCCCGCCCGGAACTCTTCGTGGTCTTCCGGTTTACGGCCTTTGGTATATACGATCAGTTCGTCCTTCTTAAAGAAGGGTTCAGCCACGCCGACAGCCGCATCGAGCACGCCCCCCGGATTATTCCGCAGGTCAATGATGAGGCTGGTCGCGCCCTGGGCGAGAAGGTCATCGAGGGCACGACGGAACTGAGTCGGTGAGTGATCCGAAAACTCGGTGAGTTGGACGTAGCCCATTCCCGGCGCGACCAGACGTACGTCGCGCACACTCGTGACCTTAATCACCTCGCGAACCAGGGTCAGATTCAGTGTTTCCTGGGTGGCGGGCCGGACCAGGCCGATCTTCACCTTCGTCTTCGGTTTTCCCCGGAGGCGGCTAACGATTGAGTCGACGTTGCCGCTCGTATCCACGGCCTTGCCGTCGATGCTGACGATCTCGTCGCCCCGTCGAATCCCGGCGCGTTCGCCGGGGCCACCGGCGAGCGGATCGATGATCACGATCCGATTCTGTCGCGTCTCAACCTGGATGCCCACGCCTCCGAATTCACCCGTAAGATCTTCCTCAAAGTGCGCGTTATCCTTCTGTTCCAGAAACTCGGAATGCGGGTCCAGCGACTCGACCATCCCGTGCATCGCCTGGCGGGTAAGATCGTTGTAACCGACTGCTTTCTCGTCAAAATAATGCTCATTCACGAGGCGCATCACATCCCGCACATAACTGGCCGAACGCGCCAGCTCGCGACTGGGGAAGAGATTCCACGCGGCCGCGAGCCGGAGTCCCGCCACCGCCAGCACGACGCCGAGCGCGATGCCGGTGCCGAGAGTAAAAACCCGCTTTAACATGCGTCCCACTGTGGGCATCCCCCCACTTTTGTAAATGGGTTCGTCACGCTTGGCGGTGATCCGGGCATGATCCTGACAATTGATTCGCAAGCTTGTCATCAGCGCCCCGATTCCCGCTGAGTAGCGCAGCCCATGAGCGGCCCAGCCCTTTCACCTGAGTTTCTCGCCGTCTTCCGTGCGCACGCCGATGCGACCGGCGCCATGTCGTTTGCGCAGTTCATGGACCTCGCGCTCTATCATCCGGAAGTGGGCTACTATCGGCAGGACCGCGAACGCGTGGGCTACGGACGGGGCACTGACTTCTACACCGCCAGCACGAGCGGCCCGCTCTTTGGCGAACTCGTCGCGGCGGCGTGTTCGAGCTTACTCCAGACGAACGGCCGCGACCCGGCCGCGCATACGTTTTTCGAAATCGGAGCGGAACGGAATCGAGGTGTATTGGCAGGGGTGGCACATCCCTTTGGCGCCAGCCGTACAATTCAGATCGGCGAATCGATTGAGCTCACCGGCGACTGCGTTGTCTTCTCAAACGAACTGCTCGACGCGCAACCGTGCAACCGGACCGTCTTCCGCGAGGGCCAGTGGCGGCAACTCGGCGTCCGCCTTGAAGGCAACGCCTTGGTGGAAGTCGAACTCGACGCCACCCCCCTTCCCGACCCACCCGCAGATAGTCCGGATGGCTACCACTTTGATCGTGCTGAAGCGGCGGTGGTGCTGACGGAAAAGCTGGCCGCCGCCCCATGGCGAGGTCTCTTCATCGCATTTGATTACGGCAAGACGCTTGGCCAGCTCCTCGAGGAGACACCGGCGGGCACGGCGCGCGCCTATTTCCGCCACACCCAATCGAATGCGTTGCTCGCCAATCCCGGGGAACAGGATCTCACCTGCCACGTCTGCTGGGATTGGTTGGAAAGCGCATTGACCCGCCATGGATTTGCCACGCCGGCTTTGGTGTCACAGGAGTCGTTCTTCATTAGGAACGCCGGTGAGTTCATCGCGCAGGTCAGCGCCGCGGAAGCAGCGCGTTTCAGCCGGCGGAAACTCACCTTGCTGCAGCTGTTGCACCCCGCTCACTTGGGCCAGAAGTTTCAGGTGTTGCATGCGTTCCGCTGACCCAACGTTTCGCAGCAAAATTGCCCTTGCTTCGCCAAGGTCCCGCCCTTTACTCTCGACCTTTAACCAACTCGAAACCATCATGGCCAGAATTTGTGCAATCACCGGTCGCCGTCCTGTCAAGGGATCGATCATCAATCGTAAGGGGCAGTCCAAGAAGAGCGGCGGAATCGGCACGCACGTGACCAGTATCACGAAGCGCAAATTCCGGCCGAACCTTCAACGCGTCCGCATCAGAACCGCCAATGGCGGCACGAAGCGCGTCTGGGTCTCTGTGAAGGCCATCAAGGGCGGCTTGGTCGAAAAGGTATAAGGTCGGTCCTTCGACCGCGCTTTCCCTCTCTTTCCTGCCCGCGACCTCACGGTCGCGGGTTTTTTTGGCGCCCGCGCGACGCTCTCCGCACGAACTAAACTGCCCGGAAAACGACGGCGGCATTCTGGCCACCAAAGCCGAGATTGTTGCTGAGGACGGTCTTAACTCGAGCCGCACGTGCCACGTTCGGCACATAATCGAGGTCACAATCCGGGTCCGGTTCCTGCAGATTGATGGTGGGAGCCATCGTCTGCGTCTGAAGCGTCTTCACGCAAATCACGGATTCGATTCCTCCCGCCGCGCCCAGCAAGTGCCCCGTCATCGACTTGGTCGAACTGATCGCCACGCGGCGCGCATGTTCGCCGAAGACTTGCTTGATCGCGAGTGTCTCGTATTTGTCATTGTACGGCGTCGAGGTCCCGTGGGCATTGATATAATCAACGTCCTCCGGTGCAACCGCTGCACTCGCGAGCGCGCGTTTCATCGCCATCGAAAGGCCTTTGCCGTCGGGATCCGGCTGCGTAATATGAAACGCATCACACGTGGCCGCGTAGCCCGCCAGTTCGCAGTAAATCCGAGCGCCCCGCGCCCGGGCATGCTCCAGCGACTCGAGCACCACAACTCCCGCGCCTTCGCCCATGATGAAGCCATCACGATTCTTGTCGAAAGGACGGCTCGCCGTCTCCGGCGTGTCATTGCGCGTACTCATCGCCTTCATCGCGCAGAAACTCGCGTAGGCGAAGGGCGTGATCGCCGCCTCGCTACCACCTGCAATCATGACATCCGCATCGTTCCGCCGAATCGCGTGCGCCGCCTCACCGAGGGCATGCGTCCCCGTGGCGCACGCCGATACGATACCGAAATTGGGTCCGCGCGCTCCAATTTGAATCGCAAATAAACCGGCGCACATGTTGCCAATCAACGAGGGAATCGTAAACGGAGAGACTTTGCGCGGCCCTCGTTCTGCAAGAACCTTGAGCTGAGACTCGTACGTATACATTCCGCCAATACCGGAGCCGATAATGACTCCGACCCGATCTCCGTCCTCCGTCGCCATCTCGATCCCGGAATCAGCAAACGCCTGCTTCGCGGCGACAAATCCGAAATGTGTATACCGATCATTCCGCCGCGCCTCCTTCGGATCCATGTGTAACGCCGGATCCCAATCCCGCACCTCAGCCCCGATCTGGCTGGCGTAGGCGGCGGGGTCGAAAAGCGACACCCGCTGGATGCCCGACTTGCCCGCCACAAGGCTCGACCAGAACGACTCAACATCGTGTCCAAGCGAGGTCACCACACCAAGGCCGGTCACAACGACACGACGGGAAGACGAAGGAGTTTCCATAATCACCAATTAAAATCGATGTCAGCTCCCCCCTCAGGTGCGCCGACGGCCCAAAAAACTGACAAGGACGCAATGCTTCGCCAAGTGCGAAGTCCTGCACGTGCGCTCGTATCGTCACGCCCGCCTCGCAGCCATGGCCCACCTTCAGGAAACAAAAAAAGCGCCCTGCCAGGTATCTCCACCAAGGGAAATCGGCAGAACGCCAGAGTGGCTACGGCAAGCTTACGCCTGTCCGGCTTTGCCTTTGATATAATCAATAACCTGCCCGACGGTTTGCAGTTTTTCAGCGTCGGACTCGGGGATCTCGCCCTTGATCTCGTCTTTAAACTCCTCTTCAAAGGCCATGATCAGCTCGACGGTGTCGAGTGAATCAGCGCCAAGATCGTCGAGGAAAGATGCCGTCGGCG
>CAYVDZ010000013.1:4272-20498 GCA_964450575.1 uncultured Opitutus sp. | reverse complement strand
TTGCTATAGGCAGGCCGGTGGCGTTTGTCAGTACAAGCGCGGTAGGCGTGCCGAGTGCGGGTGTCTCAAGCGTAGGCGAGGTCCCAAACACGAGGAGCCCGCTACCTGTTTCGTTGCTTACGACCCCGGCAAGTTGCGCGGAAGTGGTCGATGCGAATTGTGAGAGCGGATTTGCGACAAGCGCGTCGCCGCCGCCTGTGATTGTTTGCCATGAGTTATCATCGCGCAGGAATTTACTGCCGTTCGGCGTGCCGGTCGGATACGCCAAAAAGTCTGTGCCTGCTTCGAGGTCGAGTAGCGCGCGGGCAGCAGCGTAGTTGGCGGCGCCCAGCAGCGATTGGATGTTGGCGCTTGGAGTGATGCCGGCGTAGGTTGTGAGATCGGCGTCAAATGCCTGTACGTTGGTGCCGATTACGAGCCCGAGCGTGCTGCGCGTGGTGCTCGCGCTGGTCTCGGCGAGCAGCCCTCGGCCGAACGATGTCGTGGCGAGCGCGGCGATGGATGTCAGGTCCGCATCAACCGGCTGGTGCGCGGTTGCCGCGGTGAATGCCGCGGTGCCGAATGCGCCGCCTGCTGCGCTTGTGAGCGAGGACGCCGTCACCCCGGAAGCGAGCGTAGCGCCCGTGAGTGTGCCCGCGGCTGCTGGGACCGTAATGTTGGCCGTGCCGTCAAAGGCCTCGCCGTTGATATTCCGCGCGGTCTGGAGTGCTGTTGCCGTGCCTGCATTGCCTGAGACGCTCGTCTGATCGCCGGTGTTCGTCCCGGAGCTGGTGCCTGTATGTGCCCCGCTGATTGAGCTGGTTCCGGTGACCGCGAGCGTCGGCGTGCTGGTGCCGGATAATGCAACGCCGTTCAGCGCAGTCGCGTTAATCGCGACCGCCGTAGTCGTGCCCGTGAGCGTTGCATCGTTGATCGTCGGGGCTTCGGAGAGTACGTTGGTGCCGGTGCCAGTGATCCCGAGAGTACCATCGAACCGGAAGTCCCACCCGGCTGCGGTATTGAGCGAAACAGAAAGGACGGTGCACTCCACCGACGAACCGGATGGGATAGTCCCGAGCGTGACGGGGCCAACAGTGATTACCGCGAGCGCGCCGGTCGAAAGGTTCACTATAGTAAACTTGCGACCAACTTGCAGCGAGTTAGTGATGGGCAATTGTACCGTTTGCGTCGTGGTCCCGGTAAAAACCTGTCGTGGGTTGCTTGTGGCGGTGAGGGACGTTGTGCCTCCGGCTGTTGCTGTGCTCGAATATCCGTCGCTCAGTACGCGCGTCGTGGCGACTCCCGACAAGGTCAGGTTTGTTGCCGCGATGTCGCCGTTCACATTTGCGGCTCCATACACAGTAAGATTTTGCGCGGTTACGGTGTCGTTTACATTTATGCTCCCGTCAAAGGTCGCGGTCGTTGCGACGAATAATGTATCAGGTAAATATACAGCGCCGGTCGAAGAATTCACCGTGACACCCGAGTGGCCACGTTTCACGCCCTTGCCGGTGCCATCGGCGACGATCACCGCTTCGTTGGTTCCGAAATTTGCGGCGGCGGTCACGTCGCCGGAGCCGCTAGCTACGCCCAACAGCGTGCGCATCGCCGCGTAATCAGCCGCGCCGAGCAAGCTTTGCGTGTTGGCCGAGGGAGTGATGCCGGCGTAGGTTGTGAGATCGGCGTCAAATGCCTGTACGTTGGTGCCGATTACGAGCCCGAGCGTGCTGCGCGTGGTGCTCGCGCTGGTCTCGGCGAGCAGCCCTCGGCCGAACGATGTCGTGGCGAGCGCGGCGATGGATGTCAGGTCCGCATCAACCGGCTGGTGCGCGGTTGCCGCGGTGAATGCCGCGGTGCCGAATGCGCCGCCTGCTGCGCTTGTGAGCGAGGACGCCGTCACCCCGGAAGCGAGCGTAGCGCCCGTGAGTGTGCCCGCGGCTGCTGGGACCGTAATGTTGGCCGTGCCGTCAAAGGCCTCGCCGTTGATATTCCGCGCGGTCTGGAGTGCTGTTGCCGTGCCTGCATTGCCTGAGACGCTCGTCTGATCGCCGGTGTTCGTCCCGGAGCTGGTGCCTGTATGTGCCCCGCTGATTGAGCTGGTTCCGGTGACCGCGAGCGTCGGCGTGCTGGTGCCGGATAATGCAACGCCGTTCACCGTTGCCGCGGTGATGTCGCCCGCAAGCCCGCTCACCGTCACATTGGTTAGGTTGAGTGTGCCACCCGTTGGCGTACCGCCGAAAGTCCCGTTGACCGTCAGCGTGGTCCCTGCGCTAAACGTGACGTCGGCTCCACTCAGGAACACATGCGTTCGTGCCGAATTGAAGCCGGCAGTGAGTGCGCCTGTGGGCGCCTTCTGCACGTTGGAGGGCTGTTGCGCGTTGCCGTCCCGCATCGCCAGAAGCGCGATCAAGAGAACGAGTGATAGGCGAATTGTGTTCATGCGTTGGCTGGATAGGTGAACTTGAGGAATTTCCACGCGGTCCCGTTGAAATAGAATTCTGCGACTGCGTCGTTTCCGCTGGTATCGGTGGTAAGGTAGGTCTCGCGCGTGCCACCAGCCGTTGCATTCCTCCACTCGATCGTAATGTCTGCCGTGGTTGGGAGCTCCACGCGGTGAACTATGATCGCTGCGTTTGCGGGGATCGCCGCGGTGCCGAGGATCATGATTCGGGTCGTTGCCCCCGCGCCGGAGACGGTCGTTACTTCAAGGTGAGTTTGGCCAGAGGCAGCAACGGAGATCGTCGTATTCCCGCTGGCGTTGGACGAAGCGAGGTACCCTGGTGCCGCGCCACCAGCGGGCGCAGCGAACTCCAATGCGTTGCCCGCCGCGTTCGTCCGCAGAACCTGTAGTGCTGATCCGATTGCGGCTATATCAGGTAGCTTGATTTTTGCTTGTGGCATGGGAGCGGGATTTAATCGCTGGCGGACGCCACGGGCGCGGCTGAGGCCTTCTTGATCAATTCAGCGATAGCCTGAATCGACTGGTTGATGGCGTTGCGGTCGGCTGCGTTGAGCAGCGCGGCGTTGGCAATGACGATGAGATTCTGCAGGGCTTGTTCGGGGTTCATGTTGGAAATTATACTGCGATGCCGTTGGCGACGAGAGCAGCCCGCAGCTGGTTGCAAAGCGCGACGACGGTGGCTAGGTCCGTCGAGGCCGCGTTCACCGTGTATTTGCCTTGGGCTGCGTTGCCGTTCGCGCCGAATGCGCCCGTGAAGCTGCCGGTGCCTGTGACGGCAAGGCCGGTGGTGGAGAATGCTCCTATCACTGTTTGCGTCCCAACGCCCACGTTGACTCTAACTTCCGCGCCTTCGAGGTATAGCGGCCAGAACCCTACGCCGGGGCTGGCACCGCGTAAATACGCTATGTTGGCCGTCGTATCAATTCCCGCTATAAGCTGCTTGCCACCCGTGCCTATTGCACCCGCCGCGTAGGCTAATCCGCCGGTAAGCACCAGATTACTCGTCGCACTCAGCGTCGTGAACGCGCCCGCTGCCGGGGTCGTCGCGCCAATGGCGGTGGCGTTTAGGCCGGTGGAAGTGATCTCCGCACGCTGCGTAAGTACCGCCGTCGTGCCTACTGTACCATAGGGCGCTGTAAAAAACTTGAAGCTTGGTGTTGAGCTGTCCTGTTGAAGCAATACTCCGGCGCGGGTTGAGTTATATGTCCAGTTCCCGCCTGTAATATACAGATTTTGCGTCAACTCCGTTGTGTCCGCGCTGATACCACCAAGAAATGCGTTTTGCTGGCCGTCGAAAAGCCCACTCGCACTCAGCGTCGTGAACGCGCCTGCTGCCGGGGTCGTCGCGCCGACCGTGCCGTTGACGTTCAGCGCGATGGTGCCGCCAACCAGCACGACCGCGCCCGTGGTGCCGATGGCGAGGGCCAGCGCAGCGGCTACGCCCGTGCCAAATGCGATCCCGCTTCCCGAACCGTAGTACGCAAAAATCGTGCTGCCACTGGCGGGTGCGACGGCAAAGGTGATCGTCGTCCCGGACACCGTATAGTCGAGGCCAACGCCGTTGTATTGAACAACGCCGTTCAGGACCACCATTACCCCGGCTGACGAGGGCGGTGTGTTCGCCAGCGTGTAGGTTGCGTTTGCTCCGTTGACCAAGCCGGCTGGCGTTTCCGAGTACGCGAGGCCGCTTGCAGTCACAGCGGGCACCGCAAACGTACCGTCTTTGCGGAGGAATTGCGTCGTGTGATTCCCCGCTGTCGGCGTGGGAACGTACCCTGCCACGCCAGCCTCGCTGGCCGTAGCGCCAACCATGATACGGGGCGGTGCGTTGACGAGTCTGGACATGGCAGGGCGGGTTTCGGATTTTCAGGGCCGCTTAGACAGTGATGCTCGTGACGTT
Source organism: uncultured Opitutus sp. (assembly GCA_964450575.1). GTDB lineage: Bacteria > Verrucomicrobiota > Verrucomicrobiia > Opitutales > Opitutaceae > ER46. The sequence goes on along the minus strand of CAYVDZ010000013.1, from coordinate 16,158 downwards.
ACTCGCTCCTTCGAGCAGCCACGTGGTGCCGCGTGCGACAACGCGGATAGCAGAGCCTTTGAAGGCCGTCATCGTGACGGTCAGGTTCGCGCCCGTAGTTCCGTCGAGCAGTGTGGCCCCGGTAAAGGTAACGACGTGAGCGAAGTCGGTATTCGAAATGATTGTCAGGCGCAGCCCGTCTTGGCTGGCCGGCGCCGCAACGGTCATGGCGGCTGCGGAAGTCTTTTCGATGGCGTGCACGCCCTCGGTGAGAGCAATTGCACCGTCCGCCGTATAGGCAGTGAGACGCGCTAAAATGTTGGTTGCCTCAAGGTCTCCGCTCGAATTGAAGCGAAGGAAGGCATTGGCGAGCGATGCGATATAACGGCGGGCTTCAAACTTCCCGCGGGATTGAACGACGTCCAAGCGAACGGCTTGTGCGGTGGACGTCTTGGATAGAGCTGAGGTCGGCATGGCGAATACTCCTTATTTATTGGTTTTGGTTTGAGCTGAGATACTGCGAAGCATGGTTTCCACGATCTTCCGCGGGTGATGCACGCCACCGAGAGCCAGGCGCATGCTCTTGAGCTCGCGCGTCTTTTCGTCGCTCGTGGCAGGGTCAAAAATTGCCTTCTCGATGGAGCCGATAACGGACTCGTTCCAGCGATCCAGAAACAGCGCGAACGCCGGACCGCGGAGCATGTTTTCCAGCATGAGCGTCTTTTGCTCTGCCGGGATGTCATGGATGTCCAATTCAGGCATTGGAAGCCGCCTCCTGCGGTGCTGCGGGTTCGAACGGGAGCGTGCCTTCGGGGCTCGCCGCGGCTGAATCCGTGCCCGGTTCGGTCGTCACCCCGCCTAACGGTTGGGGCGCGATAACAGGCATTGGCGGGATGAATGGTGGCAGCGGAAGTAACTCGTCGACGTTGTCGTGTCCCAACTGGAAAAGCGTGCTCTTCATTAGCGGCCGAACCATCGGGATCATCCATGGCGCCGTTGCGATGTACTGCGCGTACTCTCTCACGATCTCGAGCGTGAGTCGGTTCACTTCGATCGTGCGGCTATTCTGCTCTGAATTCCACACGAGCTTCGCGTCAATCAGAAGGTCACGCGTCTGCGCTGCCTCCAGCACGGCCATTTGCCGAACGTCGCCTTCCAAAAAGGTGTAGGCCTCAAATTCATCCATCGTCTCGATGAGGAGCCGGACGAGTAGCGTGACGTGATCCTCGAGTCCGACGATAACGCGACGGGTCCACCGGCGAGACAGCTTGCTTGCTTCCTTCAGCGTAGCTTCCTGTCCGCCCAGGGTCGTGTTCTGAGGAACATCCGAGTAATCGCCGCGCGCGATATTCGAGATTCCCAACCAGAAGTTGACCCAATAAATCGCCTTATCGAGGAGCGCCTGCGTGTCCGTATCCGCGTTCGGGAATACGACGGTCTCGATCCAATCGCGAATCGATTTGCCTTCGACCAACTGGACCACCTCGAACGGCTTCATGTCGGCAAATGACTTGTTGCCTTCGACTGCGTCCGAATGCTCCCCGATGATCGGATTCGCGTTGATCGCGTTCCGGTGCGCGTGGCGGTTAAACTGCAAGTCAACAAACTCCTGGATGGGTTCGAGCATCTCCGGGATGGAGTAGCCCCACCAGACATTATCCTGCTGCCAAATCGGGATGGCGGCGTACGGCTGGCGACCGCGGGGCATCATCTTTACCGCGAAGTCGTAGGTGATGAGGATTTGCCGCTTTACGTCGTACCACGTTAGGATGCGCTGCGGGCTCCCCCAGCCGAGGACGTCGCGCTCAATCCAGAGCTCCACGATCTCGATGCGCTTGTTCTGAAGGTCGAAACGGAGATTCTCCTTGGATAAGTCTGCCCGCTTACCCTTGGTCTTCTTCTCCGCGGTCTCGCTCTTGAGTTTGGCAAGGTAGGCCTCGCCTGTGAGCCACTCACGCTCGGTGAAACGCTCCATTACCTTCGAGAGGCTTTTATCGAACTTCTCCCCGATGATGTCAGCTTCGTTGAGGCTGCGCGCATCCGCCGGCGCGAGAAAGCGATCGCTATCCACCTCGACGGACTTCGGCGCCGCGAACAACCGCTCTTTGAAGCGGACCGCGCCATTGCTTTTACCGAAATAGTGTTGAGCCGGGTCGAAGCGGAACGTCGGATCAGCGTCCAGTTGCATCACCTCTTCGCCCGTGACCATGTCGAGCACCGGGGAGAACGTGTCCGTGTCCTTGACGATGTAGCCGTGCCCGAGGATCTGAATCGGCTGACTGGTCGCGCGATCGTGGAGGACGTCGAGGTCGTACTCCTCCCACTCGTTAAACTCCTCCTTGTAGGTGGCCTTCAGGATCAATGCCCGGTGCTTGAAGCACGATTGGATTGATTTTTGAAGATCGTCTTGAACGGTGCCTTGATCGAAGAACTTGTAGGCGGCTAGGCGATCGATGCCACGCGCGACTTCCTGATCTGCCGGGCCCTGCGGCTGAAAGCGAATAGGGGGATCGCGTCCGAGGAGCTCGTCCTCGGTCCGGGCGGAAAAGTGGTCGACGACCCAGCTCGTGAGCGGGATCGGGAAATTGCTCTGCGCAAAGAGCGATCCAGGGATGGCCCGGGACTGCTTTTGCAAACGGTAATCCAAGTCCGATTTCTTATCTGCTTCGATGCGACAACGGTTATCCGCCTCAAGCTCCGGCAGTCGCCGCTTGATGTAGTCCACCAAGGCGGCATCTTGCTGCTTGGTCAGTCTGAGGGTGCTCGGGCGCATCTGTGCGCCGAGAAACACCCAAGCGAATCGGGATGCGCGATAGGTTGCATTTGCCGATTATCGGGCGAACGGATTGAACGGCATGGATGAAGTACGCGGTGCAGCCGATACAGCGCCCTTTGCAACTTGGTTCCGCCGGGTCGCTAATGCTGCCAGACGCCGCCGTTTTCCCTCCGGGGTGTCGTCGCTCGCGTAAATCTGCTCCTGCTGTTTTCGGAGGGACTGAAGGACGGAGTAGGTCAAATCCGAGCGCGACGCGAACTGAAGGGACTGCGCGTTGGCCTCCTGCAGGGCGCGAGCCTCTTCGGGCGCCGTCTTCTGAAGCTCTTTGATCTGGCGCGTCAGGCCGGTGATCTCGCGGTGCATGTCGTAGAACTGGGCGACATACTTCGTTTCGCGCATGTCGCTGGACGGCGCAAACCGCTTCATTACCCACCAGTCGCCGGCCTTCACCTCGGGATCGTCCGGGGCGCCAGTTGCCGCCCGGGTGATGGCATCGGAGGCAGTAAGGGCGTACATGCCGAGGGAACCGAAGTAGCCGCGGACGAAGTGCTCGAGGGTCTTGGGCGAGCGCATCCACTCCGGCGCAAAGTCCGGCATCGCCTCCGCCATCTCGCGGAGAGACTCGCTCGTGAAGACGTTGAACTGCTGTTCGGGCTGTTTGAATTCGTCGCCGCGGCTGATGATTGGTAGTCCGGTGAACGTGTTGAAGTTCATCGCGCGCTCCGCTGCCGGCTTCATCACCTGGGGGAGCGGGTTCATCGCGAACGTCTCAGAGAGCATGGTGAGCATGCGCTTGGCGAGGAGCTTCCCATCTCCGGTCTTGCCCATGAATTCAAACATGCGCTCCGGGACCGTGGAGAGGATTTGCCCGACCTCGAACGGCTTCGGGATCCGGATGTGTTGTCCACCCAGCCAGAAGTGATAGTAGATATCGCGCTCCCACTCCGGCAGCTCCCAATAACGCTCGTCGTCCCAGTTGGAGCCGAGGAGGGCCAAGGTTGCCCCAGTGATGATGGCGCCGTAAGTGGCGATCCGCGCGTGCGGCAGATACTTGGTTGCTCCGTCGCCTTGCCCTATGCCGGAAGCCCGGCCGAGCTTGTAGAGCCCCTGCATCCGGGCGTTCAGGAATGGCACCGTGTCGAGAAAGAAGCCCAAGAGAGCGCTGTCTCCGCGCAGACCGAAATCCATGATGTCGAGCGCCTGAAATGCGGCCTCTGCATCGGTGCCGCCACGCTTCTTGACGCTGTCGGCAATGGCGAGGCGATTGGCGTTTTCCGTCGCCCGTCCAATGTCGGCGTAGATCCGCCCCAGCTTCTTGGGCGTGTCGATGATGGACTCGAGGAACGTCTTTCGCGCTGCCGGCGTGAGTCTCCGGATGTAATCGCGCACTCGACCCTCGCGGAGATTATTGTAGTGCCCGGCGCCCCCGCCTGCTGCCATCACCGACAACTTAGATGGATCGTTGCGCAGGCTCTTCAGGAACCCGATCCCGGTGTCATAGCCGGGCTTGATCGGCGTGTCCGAGATGACCCACGCGCTGAACGAGTCGCGAATAGTGTTCGCCACCATGAATTCGGGGTCGAGCGTCACGAGTGCCGTCAGCGCGTTCTTCGGCGCCATCAATGCGCTCATCCACCAAGAGTGGACGCGCGGACCCATGCTCTGCACCGAGCGTAGGAGCGCCGCATCCTTCACGCGGTAGTAGATTGCCTTGCCGTCAACCATGACGGAGACCACGTCCTTCCCTTTCGGCGCCTTCATGCGCCAGAACCGCACGAATTCCGCGGCTTCATCTGTCGAGAGTCCGCTCGTATCAATCCCAGCCTTCTCAAGTTCGTCCAAGACTTCTGTGACCGACGCCTTGAATGGAACCGCCTTGTACGGGATCTTCACGAGCATGTCGTTATTGCCGTCCGCGAGGTCTGCCACGCGCTGCATGGCGATGTTCTTGAATGAGGCGTCCACGAGGGACTCGATATTGCGGACGATGTTCTCCATGATGGCGACCGGAGCGGCGCCGCCCTTGAGCTTCTTGATTCCGCTGCGCTGGTCGGCGATGCCGCGGCGCTTGCCCGGGCCCTTGCCCTCCAAGTTTTCAGCTATGCGGTAGAACGACACGTAGTCAGACTTCTCCCACGTTGCGCGTTGGTCCGCACCGATGAGCCCGGCGCCCTCAGCCACGTCGAGGATCGATGTCTGGAATTCGACGTAGCCCTGCCGCGCGACCTCGAATTCAGGGTACTGCTTCCCGAGCGCGAGGAGTGCGTCGATCTCGCGGCGGGCGGTTGCCGCGTCCCATGTCCATTGACCGGTGACGGGATCCTGTGTCCGCCCGAAGTTGGTTTCCTTGCCTTCCTGCAAAAGCCGGTCGGAGCGAAACGCCGTCGCGTATCCTTCCCAAAGTCGAAGCGTGCCGGCATCCATCAGGGGCTTGAAGATTTGCAGGAGCCCCTTCGCGCCCGGTTTCATCGACATCGAACCGTTCCGATATTCGAGAGAACCGTGGTTCATCAGGTAGTCCATCACGCTCGGGAGGTTCTTTGTCAGACGAGCGGCTTTGTACGCGCTCACACTGGCGTCCAGATTCGCGCCTTGCCCGAAGGTCGCACGCTCGAGCCGCTTGATAGACGCGAACGAGTCGAGGAGCTTCTGTTTCAGCTCGGTCGAAACGTAATCCTTCAGGTCCGCCAGGTAGTCGCTCATGCGCTGACCGATGGAACGTTTGTCTTCCAGTGTGCCGTTCACCTTCGCGAGAATGGCCTCTTGGGCCGGGCTGGCTTTAACGGGTGGCGTGCCGAGAATGTCAGGATTTGTGCCGTCGAACGTGCCTCTGTTGCCGGTGGCGGATTTGATTTGGGTTGGTGAGAAAGTGATGTAGGTGTCAATCAAACGCGATGACTGACCGGCAGATATGTCGCTTACGTTCTTGATGATAACCCCATCGCGCCCTTCCTTCCTTGCGCGTTTGATTGCGGTGAAGTTTGCAGAGATCCAGAACCCTCCCTCCGCGTCATGCACATAAGGGTTAGTCATGCTTACATAAACCGCCACCGGATCTTTCTGCCCGCCTGCGTAACCCCGTGCCATTTCCTTATCTGGCGTAAACCAAGTCGCGCCGACTTCCTCTTCGAAATTCGCGCTATTGCGGTGACGCCCAATGAACACGTTGAATCTATTGTTGGTCCCGTGGTAAACCATCATCGGCTTCCCCTGCGCATCCACCACCTTGCTATCCCCGAACCACGCCTTAAACGCAGGGGTGTCGGTCTGGCTCACGCCGGGCGTGCCGAGCATGCCATCGACTGGTTTCTCTGTTCCAGACTTTGCCGGCGCCGGTGGCGGGGTTAACGCAGTGCGAGCTGGGCCTTTCATGCTGGTCGGCATGGTGACTGCCGCGAAATTACTGCCCCCGATCATCACGAATGGATCATTCCGACTCACCGACGGATCCTCGAAGTACACTGTTACCTGTTCGTGGCCGGCCAGGCGCGCAGCGACAAAAGCATCGCGGAGAAAGATCGGATTCGCTCCCGTGATGGCGCCGCCGTCGATGCTTTCAAGCATGGCGTCGGTGACGCCCTCACTCGCGTAGTCACCGATCTTTGGACTCGCGGCCGAAAAACCGAGCTTGCCGCCGTCGAGCAGATATAGCCGCGTGGCATTTCTTGCGGCCTCATCTTTTTCGATGATGGCCAGCACCTGATTTAGCGCCTTTACCGCCTCGCCGGTGTCCACGATCGCGCGCTTGCTGGGCGCAGCGCTGCCATCGGCGCGAACCTTACCGCTCGATGCACTGACCCACTTCGGAATAACTTGGCGCCAATTTGGAAACTTGCCTATGTCTTTGGCTCTTTTATCTTTGACCTTCAGCTTGGCTATGTCCGCCGCAGTTTCTCCGCCGCCGCCTGCGACAATGAACATACGCTGGCCATCAGTGCCGATCGAGAGTCTGTCTTCCGAGTAAACCCGGTTAAGAATAAAACGGGTTTCGTCTTGGCTCTGCGCAATCGCGGCCGCGGCGGTCAGATCGTCCTTGGTTGGGCTTTTCTTGACTGCTGGGATGGACGATGGATTCGCCGCAGCGTAAGGCTTCACCTCGTCGGAGAACGGCGAGGGAAGGTCCGCTGTCTCCTTGTTCATCCGGGAGACTACGCGGGCGCGGAATGCGGCCAGCGCGCCTTTGGAATTGGGAATGCGGAACGTGCCATCGCCCGGCACCTCGATTGTAACGTGTTCGCCATGATCGCGAGTGACGTGGTAGCGCAGGGTGTCGGCGATCTCCCCGGGCGGCTTGGCTCGCTCGGACTTTTTGAGGCCAGCGGCCTTCGCCAGTCCCATGAGCTCGGCGGTCGAAGCGGTCGTCACTGGGCCGGCGTTGACGATCTTCTCCGCGGCGTTGATGGCCTCCAGTCTCACCAGTCCCTCCGGCGTCATTGGCACCTCATCGCGCGCGGCCTTCTCCGCGGCAGCCAGCGCACTGACGAGGAAATCCTTCTGCACTTTTAGCTGCTTGCGATCCGCCATTTTGGCCACGGCCTTGTCTGCGGCCAGTGTGGCGCTGATCGTCGCGCCCTCTGTCGTCGGCGTCACAATGGGCGTCGGCGCTTCCGCCACAGGCGCGGGCGCGGGCGTAATCTCCGGCTTCTCGGGCGACTTTGGCTCGACTGCCGGCGCTTCCTCTGGCGTTGGCGTAACCACTGGCTTGATCTCGGCCGTGACTACGGCCTTGGCCGGCTTCGGTGCGACGGCTGGCGTCGTATCTGCAACGCGAGGCGTCGTATCTGCAACGCGAGGCGTCGTAACCGGAGCCGGCGTCCGCGCCCCTTTCTCGGTCGTCGTCTCGAACTCCGTGTTCTCGCGCTCCCGCGACGTGCGGGGATCGGCCTGGTACACGATGCCGCCATTGGGGCCGCGCGTAGGCCTCATCCCGACCGGCTCTGAAATCAGCAAATCGGGATTCGCCGCAATGCGCGCGACATGCCGCACTCCGCGCTCGTCCTGATAAACTTCGTGGCCCTCGGAGTTCTTGCCGACAAGCGTGTGGATGTCGGCTTTCTCCGCATACCCGAGCACGTTCAAAATCTTCGCGTCGAGTTCCTTGGTCGTGAGTGATTTCGAGCCGATCCACTTCCGCACGAGTTCGCGCGCAAGCTCCAGGAACTTTTCAAGCCGGGCGCGCATCCCTGTGCTCATTCCGTCGGTATCGCCTTTGACGACGCGGGCGAACTGCATCGTGGCCCACTCAGAGCGGGCGCGCTTGTTATCGATACCCGCTCCGAATGCACGGACCTCTTCAGGCGTCAGCTTCCGACCTTTATACTGTTCGTCCGCCTGGATGCGCTGCGTGATCTGAAGTTTCGCCCACTCGCGTTGCGTGAACTCTTCTCCAAGCGCGAACTTCTCCGCGAAGTGCCCCATTTCGTGTACGACGTTATCGACTACGTCGTCGCCCTTCGACTTGTCCGAGTTGAAGAACATCGTGTTCGTCTCGGGATCGTAGGCGGCGGCAGAGTTCGGCGTGTTGGCGCCGGTGCGTGGATTCGAGTCCCACTCCGCTTGGTTGAGGATGTGAACCTCCATGGCCTCGAACACCTGAGGATTCGCCTTGTGCAACCGCGGCGCGAAGTCCGTCAGGAACCGCGTGGCCTTGTCCTTGGCCTTGAGGTTTGCCGCCTTGGCGACAGTCGAGACGAACGTCTGCGGCTTGTTCGTGCCGCGCGCGATTGCAGGAGGTTTCGCCGCCGCCGGCCCGGGTGCGGGAGTTGGTGCAGTTGGTGCCCGTAGCTTGTCACTCGCCGCGACCGGCGGAGGCAAAAGTGGATTCGCCGGAGCCGTCGGCGTTATTCCTGCGGAAGGCGTATTCGTGTCAGCAACATCGGTCTTTGGCTCCGGCGAAATTGGTGCCAGGGGAACGCCCTCCGAAATCCCGTCGCTACCCCTAACAACGGCCTCCGGACTTTGGGCGCCCCCCGGCGTGGTGATGGCTGGAACCGTCGGTTTGCCTGCGACGGTCCCGGAATCGGCTGCAACACTGACGCCGCCTGCGGCTGGTTGCTCCGAAATTGGTTTTGGTGCGGCGCCCCCTGCGTTTTCGACGCTCGGGAATTCTGTCATCTGCGCGAGAACATCGCGAATCGGCGCGTCGAACTTGATGACGCGCATGTACTCATTCGGCGCGTCGGTTAGCTTGGCCATCCATTGATGATGTCCGTCGACGACATGATTGTCCGACGATACCAAGATAGCGCGGTCGCCCCCCTTGAACTCGCGAGCCTTTTGAACCTTGCCCGGCGAATACTCAGCCTGCGTGGGCTTCAGCTCAGACGGCAAGACCTCCGTATCTTCGGAAATGATGTCCCGCCCCTTGAGAAATTGCGTGAGGGCCCCGCGGTGTTCCGCCTTCACTTGCGGCATCTCCGCGCGTGGAATTCCGAGAGACTTCGACTCCGGCGCGAATGAACTCCACTCGCGATTGATCTTCTCGCCTTCCATCTTCTCGGCGGGACGCTCAACCCGCTTCACGCCCTTGATCGGGCCGAAGTCCGCCGGCAGCTTCGCGATCGCCTGACTCTCGCGCACGGCCTCGACGATCGTCGTCTCGCCCTTCGCGTTCGTGAACTCGAAAGACTTCGGCGCCTGATTGTCGAGCGTGACGTCCGCCTCTTCGGCTTCGGCCGCGGGCGTGGTTCCTGCTGGCGGGGTTGCCCCGGCCGCGGGAGGAGTCGCAGGCGAAACCGGTGCGGCTGGAACGCCGGGTGCCCCGGGCGCTGGGGGCTGAGCGGGCGGGACTGGCACCGTGCTCGTTCGATCCGCAGCTCCGGCGAGACCGCCGAACACACCGCCGACCAAGGCAGCTTGCGCGCCCGTTTCGCCGAATCCTTCGGTAAACTTTCGATCTGGATCGACGGGTAACGCGCCGATGTTTTTCGCACCTTGCCCGCCAACCTCCTCCACCACCTCCGATGCCGCCTCGCCAATAAACCCTTTCGCCGCGCCTGCTACGATACCGCCAACCTTATTCTCGGCGCCGGATAGTGCACGCTCGATCGTTTTACCGCCCGGTAGTCTTTGAGCGACGACAGAAATTGCGGATGAAATCAATCCGGTCGTTCGAGCCTGCGTTAGCGCAAGAGCGAGCTTCGCCTCCTGCATGGGGGCGCCGCGCTGCAGGAGTTCGGCTATTTCGGGGATGCCGGCCGCCTGTTCATCCGGCATTGCATCCAGCCTGCCTAAGAGGTCCGCGTATTGATCGCCTGCGACGTCGGTGCCTTGCATCACCGCTCCCGCACCGACCGCGACCCCAACGCCAATGCGGCTTGCGGTTTTTACTGCCGCTGCTTTGGCCGCATCTGTCGATGCTCTGCGCAGCAACACCCGAGCCGCCACATTGCGAGCGACATTACCCGTCGCGCCCGCTGGAATCATGTTGGCGATATTCTGGCCGAGCAGTCCCGGCAGGAGTTCGGGATTCGCCACGCTCTCGCGCACGTAGGCCCAAGCCTTCCCGAGTTCGGAGTCCTCGGCGTCGACCGCCTGACTCCGCTGTGCTTCGAGTGCCCGCCCGCGATCCGACATGAAGGGCTGATAAAAATCCCCCACGTCTTTCCCGTAGCGCGACACGGCATTGTCCATGTCGCCGGACGCCAGCCCGTAAAAATCGCCGGCCATCTTGATTAAAGACCCGGCTCCCTTGCCGAACGAAACAAAGAAATCCGCAATCACCCGCCCGGCATCGGGAAGCGACTCGATGATGCCCGCCTTGCTCGCACGTAGCTTTTCCATCACGGCGCGCTCTTTCTCAAGCCTAGGCCTCGCTCGCTCTCCCGCATTGGCGAGCGCGTTGTCGATGTCCAAAATCCGCTTCGAGATATTCTCGACGGTCGCCAGTCCGCGGATTGCGTTCACCGCCTCGTCGCCTCCTCCTGCGGCGATCATGTCTGCGATCGCGCGGCCCCCGACATGCGTAATACCCTCGTCGCGAAGCTTGGTCAGTTCCACGAGTTCAACCGCCTCGGGAGTTAGATTCCTCGCCTTCGCTTCGGTCTGCACCTTCTTTTGCACCGCCTCTGGAGCGATCGTGCGCCCGGTGGGTTGCCCGGTCATGCGGTCCGACAATGTCGCGAATGCGCCTTCCGGATACGCCCCCGGCGCCGCCGTCTTGGCCTTGCCCTGCGAAAGATCCTTGGCCGACACTGGCGCCTGCCCGGTGGCCGCGCGCGACGTGTTGACCTGCGTGACGGCCTGCTGGACATCCTCCGGCGTAACCGTGTACCTCGCCTCGCGCATCCGACCCAGCTCCGCCAGTCGATTCTCGTGCGAAATGTCGGCATCGTCGATCCGTTTCATCTCCTTCTGAATGCGGTCGTACTTCTCCTGCTTCAGCTTGTACGTGGGCTCGATCTCCGCCAAACGCCGCTGCGCCACCTTCGCCTCTTCCGTGTCATCTCCGCGTTGCTTCGTAGGCGACAGCGCCCCCGCGATTAGACCGGTCTTCTGCTGTGATTGCTTGCGCAGTGATTCCACCTCCAAGCCAAGCCTCGGGATCATCGACCCGTCAGGATTCTTGTGCGGCTTGTTCGTCAACTCATCGCGCTCGAACATGTCCGCTCCGTCCGTATCGAGAAAATTGCTCAGGGTGTTTTTCATCCCCTCGCGCTGAAGACGGAGATTCGTCCGACGCTCGTTCGTCGTTTTGATCTCGTCGTCGATGGGGTCGAAGTTAGCCGCCGCCCGCATCGCAGCATCCTCGCCCTGCCTGACGCGGTTCACGATCTGGCGAGCGCCCGGCGAAAGCGGATCGCCGTCCATCGGAGACCCGCGGCCTCGCGAGTAATTTGCGGTGCCGAAGGGGTTGTAAAATGGAGCGGCCATTAGTCTGAAAGTACCGACAAGCGGCGCTTACTTTCGCCAGATTGGTAAAATGGATTGAAGCGGTCTGCGGTTGCCTGGAACTGCTTCGGTCTGCTCGCGCTCGGGCTGTTCCAAATCGCCTTGGGAAACATTGGAGTCGATGCCTGTTTCGGCTGCATCGCGTTTTGTGCCCACCCCGGCGCCGGCTTCCCCGAGTTCGGATCGTAGGCGTAACTGTCCATGCCGGTGTTCCGGGGGGCTTGGCGCGGAGCCGCCGTGAT